>JBGTKH010000096.1:0-7745 GCA_041744735.1 Pirellulaceae bacterium
GTTGTCGGCGGTGATTTGCACTTCCTTTTGCTTCTGGCCGTCGATCCAGATTTCCACGAACATGTCGGGCTGCGTTTCGCCGCTGGCCCGGATGTAATCGGCGAACGCCTCGACGCAGATGGCCGTGTCGCGGGTGTTCGACCAATACGTGGCGTGCTTGCGGTTGTTCAGCAGGTACTTGACCAGCCGCGGGGCCGCGAGGCCTTTGGCGTCGGTGCGCGACAGCAGCTTCAGATAGTAAGCGTTCGCTTCGGCCTCGCTGCCGTACCAATACCACCAGTAATTGTCGGCCGGCAGCTTTAGATACGCGGTTTCGTTTTCCGCATCCTGGACCAGATACTGCTCGATGTTTTTCAGGATCATGTCGAGCTGTTCGTTGATGTCTCCTCGCTCACGCTTCGGGTTAATATGGTGCAGGGCCAGGCCGAACATGGCTTTCGAGTAGACGGCGATGTTGTTGCGGTCGCGATAGAGGAAGTCGCGCATCTCTTGGTTGTCGGCGCCGGCATCGACCAGCACCATGTAGACGAACGCATCCAGATTGTCCGCGCTGTCCTTCCACGGTTGGACGCGGCCGGGGGCGTTCTTGATTTTCTGAATCTCGGCGGCCTGATAGCGTTTCAGCCACTCAACGCCGCGTTCTAGCACGCCGGGCACCAGCGGCACGTCGTTTTGCTGAGCGATCTGCAGACCGTGCACGACCACGCCGGTCGTGTGCGGCCAGCTTCGCTCATTCCAGCCGCTGAACCAACCCCAACCGCCGTCGCTGAGTTGCATGTTGGTGAGCATCTTCAGCCCTTCCTTGACCATGCGGTTCAGTTCGTCTTCGTCGAACACAGGGTTGCGGTCGAAGCGTTTCCATTGCTTGGCCCGCTCGGCGGCGTCACCCAATTCCTGAGCGTTCAGGTTGGTGCGCTTGTCGCGAATTTCGGCCAGGTTCAGGTTCATCTCCAGCAGCACCTTCTGCGTGATCACGGTCGGCAGAAAACGATTCAGCGTCTGCTCCGTGCAGCCGTACGGGTAATCGGCCAGATACGGCAGCGCGTCGACCATCGCGCCGGCCAGCGTGGGCGAGTAGCGGATTTCCAGCAGCGACTGATCCACTCGCCGCTCGGCCGGCACGTTGATCGTGACTTTCGCACTCTCTTGATCGGGCCGCACGGTGCCGGCCCACGATTCGGTCTTCAGCATGCCGTGCACGTAGCAGGGCAGCTTCATCTCCATCGCGTCCGATTCTTCATCGGTCAGCGCCTTCATGCGCACGGTCGCGGTGCCTTCGTTCACAACTTTCACGCGCCAATCGACTCGCTGCTCACCGTTAGCCGGGACCATGATCTTGCGAGTTAGTTCGTCCAGCGGTGCGAGTGGAGCAAGCTGTGCGCGGGTCTCCTGACCCCGCACATCGAGCGGGAGACCTTCGGTCGGTGCGGTCGGCGGGGTCGGGAGACCCGCGCCGAGCGCGTCGGCGCCGAGCAGTTCAAGCGAGACAGTGACCTCTTTGTCATTAGCCAGATAGTTATGCACGTTGGCGGAGAGCACCACTTCGTCGCTCTGCACGAAGAACCGCGGGGCTTGCAGGCGCACGATCAGTTCTTTGCGAGTGACGACTTCCGCCTCACCCGAGCCGACTTTGGTGCCGTGCCCCAAACCCCACACGCTGATCTTCCACGCGGTGAGATTCTCCGGCATGTCCAATTCCACTTCGGCGACGCCGGTCTTGTCCGTGGTGAGCGCGCCGACCCACAGCGCGGTATCGGCAAAGTTGCTGCGGACCGTGGGTTCGACCAATGCGGCTCCCGCGCCGCCGCCAGCATCGCCAGCCTTGTCGGCCTGAGCCAATTGTCTTTCCATCGGAGCACTCGCGGCCATTGGCATAGCGGCGTCGGCGGCCATCGCATTGGCCATACCCGATTCTCGGCGTGCGAACTTCGTCAGTCCTTGTCCGCCGCCGAAACCGCCGGGGAGCCCTTCGGCTTCGGCAAATCCCTTGGCGTCGTCGCCGAGGGCGGTTACCAACGATTCATCGATGGCATCCAGATCATCGGCCACCGTCGCGCCGAACACGCCGATCGCCGACATGCCGGGCTGGTTCTTCAGCGTCAGGTTGGCGAAGAAGCGGTCGAGGCTCGTCTGCTGATTCGGATTGTGATGCCGCCGCCACTTCCAGAAAAACTCCTTGATGTCCGGCACGTTCGAGCCGCCGGAGATGTACTCGACCGCTTTGTCGTAGATCGCGACGACCGTCGTGCCCTCGAAATTCTCGCCCGTGAAATCGGTGAGCTGAACTTTGACTTTTGCCTTTTGTCCCGGCTTGTACGCTTCGGCCGACGGCAACACGGCGACGTTCAGCACGCGCTTTTCGGGCGGCACGACGATCTCTTTCGTCTCGCTGTACACGCGGCCGCCGGAGACGGTCACTGCCTCGACGAAAAAGTTCGGCATGTCCTTCTTCACCACCGCGATTTCCTCGACCGTGCTCTTGCCTTGCAGCCGCAGCACCTTCGGCGGCAGATACACGCCGTTGGCCGGCCGCACAAACAACAGCACCGTGCTATCGACGCGGTTCGTGTTGATTTGCAGCTTGATCGGTTCGCCCGGCTGGTATTCGCGCTTGTCGGGAATCAGCTCGACGCTGTTGAAGCGGTAGTCGGCGCCGTCGAAGCCTTCGCCGATGATCGTGAACAGATAGCCGCCTTCAATCGTGTGCTGCTTCGAGTCGGTCAGTTTATAGGAGATACGATACTGGCCTTTGGCCGACGCCAGCATCTGCTGATCGGCTCGGCCTTCGACATTTGTGTTCACGTCCCAGCGACGCACGGGCGTTTCGATCGGCTGCTGCTTCTCGTCGTAGGTAATCTTCAGCAGCGTCAGCACACCGGCGCCTTCCACCGGCTTCTTGTCGAGCGTCTGGGCCAGGAAGTTCGCTTGCACGACGTCGCCGACTCGATAGTAACCGCGATCGACCCACGAGAAGACCTTGAACGGTTTCCGCGCGACCAACACTTTGCCTTCGCCCACAATGGTGCGCCGCGATTGATCGCGCACTTCGGCGGTGATCGTGTATTGATGATCCTTGTCGCCATGGATGGCTTTGGCGATTTCGGTGTCGATCGCCACGTCGACCGTGCCGTCTTCGCCGATTGGCACTTCCTGTTCGGCGACCAGTTCCGGCGGATTCACGTTGCCTCGATACCACCACCAAGGCGTTGGCCGCTTGCAACCGACCCACTCGCGCCAGCCGGGATACCAAGGAGTGTCGTAGCAGAACCACCAATAGCCCGGCCCGAAGCACCAATCCCACGGCGCGATCGGGAACCAGTCCTCCGAATAATCGCTGCGCATGATTTTGAACTTTACCGTCGCGTTGGTGACCGGCGAGCCGAAGTAATACTTGGCCTTCACCTTGGCCGTGATCTTCTCGCCGAGCATCACCGGTTCGGTCGGCGCGTCGACGCTAACCTCGAACTCCGGCTTCTTGTATTCCTCGACGCGGAACGTGTTGCCGCCCAGTTCGAAGCCGATTTTCTTTGCGGGGTCGAGAATCTGCAGACTGTACTGGCCGAGTGTAAAATCCTTGGCGATTTCCAGTTCGCCTTCGAGCCCGCCGTAGTCGTCGGTTTCCAGCGTCTGCGAGTAAACCTTGTCACCTTTCGGATTGTAGATCTCGACGGGGAACGAGCGCTTCGCAAACTGCGACACGTCCTCTTGATCGTACTTAGTCTGCCGCACCCACATCTTGAAGTGCACCTTTTGCTCGGGGCGATACACGGGGCGATCCGTGATGCAGAAGACTTTGACTTGGTTGTACTCGGCGTCGTAGTACTGCCCGGCCCACACGCCTTGGAAGCCCAGATACGCGAACCGGTCGCCCTTGGCCCGCGCGGTGACCAGCCATTGATAGTCGGTCTTCAGGTCCTGCGGGTCGGGCATCGCCTGTCCGTCGGCGTCCGTCTCTTCGGCGAAGTTCGTAGTTAGGATCTGGAAGCGGTTGCCTCCCAGCGGCTTCTGTTGATAGCCGAAGAATTCCAGATTCGCGCCCGCAACCGGCTTGCCATTGACCGAATCGGCGACGTAGTAATAGCTCTTGCCATGAAGCTGCTTGCGGACAATCGCCGTGTCCGCGACCCACATGATGATCTTGCTGACGTTGCCGTCGTCCATCGTCGCCGTGAGCAGATACGCGCCGGGTTTTTGCAGCGGCGAGGTGACCGTGATGCGGCGGTCGAAGTGATTTTCGCGCGGCTCGAGCGGCAGGTCCCACGCGGCGACTTGCTCGCCGACGTATTGCACTTGATTCTCCCACACCAGCCGATATCCGATGTCCGCCAGATTGATCTTCTGCCAATCGATGCGGCCGGGATCGGATTTCAGATACGCTTTGACGTCGTCCAGCAGTTTGTCGACCTTGATGGCATGGGCTTGCAGCTTGACGTTCTTACCGTTGCGAAAACGGAATTCGACCGTGGCCCCTTCACCGGCCGGCTGTGTCATGATTGTCTCGAAGCTGCCCCACTTGCCGACGATCTGATCCCGCCGCTGCTTTTTCCAGTTATTGTTGCCCGCGCCGTACTGAGCGATGGTTTGTTTCCAGTAATCGGCGGCCTTCGGATATTGCCGGCGGTTCTCGAAAACCTGAGCCAGTTGATTCAGCGCGTTTTCGCCGTGCCCGCCTTTCACTTCGGCGGCGATTGTTTGGTACAGCTTGATGTGGTTGAATTCGTCGGGCAGTTCGAATCGCTTGATGCCGGTGGCCAGCTTGGCGATCGTTTCGTTTTCCTTCAGCGTGTGCAGCGCGTACGTGCCGCTCTCGTCCTTGTCGTCGTCCGATTGCGGCAGGCCGAAGAAGCGGCGACCATAGACGTTTTGATTCATCGTCTGCACGCCGAATTGCTGCTCGTAGAATTGAGCCTTCTGCCAGCGGACATCGTTAAGCAGCGGCGGCGAGTTTTCTACCGCCTGATCCAGCGTCCACCGCCAACGCTGGCCGTCGGTCTTTGCCTCTTCCCAACTCTTCGGCGCGTGGTGAAACACCGGGTTGCCATCTTCATCGACCGGTGCTCCGTTGTACGAGCGGTAGTACGGATAGCCCTCGTCGTAATCCGGCAGCTCGTCCAGATTCGACAGGTACTGCAGCCGCCACGCTTCGTAGAACCCGCGGTCGTAGAGTAACTCATTGGCCAGTTGCAAATAGAACTGCCCGACCTCTTGCTTCTGATCGTCCATGTTCGCCAACGGGATTGCCTGAGCCATCAGTTGCAGCGCCCGCACTCGATCCCGTTCCAACGAATTGACAACCGTGCCGCCGCCGCGATGCTGGCCGCGTTCGTACTCGCCCGCGATCAGGAAGCCCTGATGATGGATTTGGATGTACTGATTGGCCGCCTCGCGCAGCAGCCGCCAGTTGTCCTTGTGGACGGTGATGGTGCTCTCCAGAAACTCATCGATCTCGTTAACGCGGCCCAACTGCTGCAGACACTGTACGCCCATCGACAAATCGCCCGGCACCAGCCGCGGGTCGTTCTTCGGATCGAGGCACAACCCGCGCAGCCCGACGTACGCATCTTTGAAGTTGCCGCTCTGAAATTCCTTTTGATATTTGGCTCTCTGCTCGGCCGCCGACGGCGCTTGCGACAACACGGTCGCGGCCAATACGCCCAACAGCATCAGCGACAACAACGACAACTTGACAGTCTGCGAAGTTTTCATATTCGTGCCTTGCGGGAGAGTGGATCGTTCTTCTGAAGTCGAGTTCTGGAAAACAGCAGGGGCGGCTTGATCGTCGGAATGTATGACGAACGGATGCGGATGACGGTTCCGCCAAGACCCCACCCCCACTGAGTTTATGCACCGCCGCGGGATAAGACAATCGAACGGCGATTCCGTTAGCCGGCGTTGCGAATTGCACGCCGCAGAGTCCGCAAAATCATGGAAGGCAAAATCATGTTCGATATCTTCGTCTTCCATAGTTTTGCCCCCCCATCATTTTGCTTACCTGCTTCCGTCGGCTTATGCACCGTCGACGCTTGTCGGTAGTGGTACATTTTGGTAGCCGAAGTCGTGAGACTTCGGAAGTGTCACCACTTCCGCTACGGCAACTTGTACCACTACCCGCTTGTCTAAGCGGTTGAACGGCCGGCGTTTTAAGCGTACGATGAAGGGACTGCGGAGCATGCCTCGACGCCCCATCTTCCCTTTACTCGCACGTGAATAGCCGTGACAGACAGCTTCAATCCCTACCGCGAGTGGCTGGACCTCGATCCAAGCCTCACCCAGCCGAACTACTATGAGGTTCTGAAGATCGACTCGGATGAACAGTCGAAGGAAGTCATCGCCATGGCCGCCGACCGGGCGATGTCAAAGGTGCGAAGTTGCCGGCCGGGCCAGCACGCCGCTAGCTGGGCGCAGTTGTTGGACGAATTGAAGAATGCCAAGAGTTGTTTGCTCGATCCCTCAAAACGTGCCGAATACGACCAGTCGTTAAGGCAGCCAAAAGCGCCCGCGACTTCGCAAACGCGAATCGGCAGCGGTTCTGCGCCGGCCTTGGCTGTGAGGTCGGACACTGTGACAGGCGGACATGCGGATGCGATGCCGCCGCGCGCTGTGCCGATCGCACCCAAGAGTGCGCCGGCCGGTGCCTCGCCGGGGACGGGAAGCGGCGGTAACGACGGGCCAATTA
The DNA here is from genome assembly GCA_041744735.1 of Pirellulaceae bacterium. GTDB lineage: Bacteria > Planctomycetota > Planctomycetia > Pirellulales > Pirellulaceae > JBGTKH01. The sequence goes on from JBGTKH010000096.1 coordinate 6,677, forward strand.
CTCGTCCGCAGCCATCTTCGTATTCATGGCAAACTGCTGCCCCCGCGGCGCCGCATCCGTACTCACCGCAGACTCCAACTGATCCGAGCGCGAATACTTACGGCCAACCAACGGCCGGCCCGTACGCTCAGTCGCCGCAGGGCGCGCCGGGCACGTCGCCGATGCAGTCGGCCGGTGACCCGTACTACGCTGCGCCGTCGGCTTACGATGCATCGCAAGATCCGATGGCACCGGTGGGCTCAGGACCGAGCAGTCCCTATTCATCGCCATCGGCTTCACCCACGTCGTATCCATATCAATCGCCGCAATATCCGACTCCGCAACATGGCGCGGATGCCTACGGTGCCGGGTGGCAGCAACCATACGCGGAGCCTGTCAGCGCATCGCCAAGTGACTACTCGCAATATCCACAGTATTCGCAGCAAACTCCGTCTGCTCATGCGCCGTACGGTGGACCAGCCGCGTCTGATCCCTGGGCTGCGCATGATCCCATGGCTCCGGCCCCCACAACACCAGTGGGAAGCATGTACGGTGGTGTGCCTTATCCCGGGTCGGTTCCGGCGGCCGAAAGTTACCCGATGGCGCCGATCAGCAGCGGCGCGCCGGTGCGAGCCGCCGCGCCGGTTTTTGGCGGAACAGCCGCCGCGATTCCCATGGGCCGAGCGGTAACTCCGTCGGTCGCCCCGGCTGCGGCAACCTCACCATTCGTCACAACGGTCTCCGCGGCGGCGCCGGCCGCACCAATGTTTGGCACCGCTCCATCGACTGCCAAGATGGCTTCCGCGCGCTCACGGCGGTCTTGGCAGATGCCCGTTGTCATTGGGATCGCGTTGGGTTTGATCGTACTTACCGGCGCGGTGCTTTACGGCATTTACGGCCCGACGCAAGATCCTGAAACGCCGCCAGCCGTCGCGCAGAATGCGGACCCGGTACGAATGCCCGGCAAAGCCGTCAATCCGCCGAACGTGTTCGAACCAATTCAGCGACCACCGGATCCCGCTCCACAACCGCAGCCAATTCGCACGCCGCCGCAGCCAACGCCGACGCCTGAGCCCGCACCGAATCCGGT
>JBGTKH010000097.1:0-10241 GCA_041744735.1 Pirellulaceae bacterium
GTGGACCAGCACGCCGCTGTTGCCGCCGTCGTTGCCTTCGGGCCAGCGCCATTCGAGCGTCAGCACGTAGTTTTCGTAATCGTACGGTCGTGAGCGCGAGGCAATGATTTGGAGTGCGGCGACTCGTCGCCGCTTTGGGAATTTTGGACCGCGCGAGTCGGGTAAAGCCGAGCACCACGGCGGCGATCCGTCCACGGGCGTAATCGCTTCGCCGCGCGAATCCTAAAACTCCTAAAGCGGCGACGAGTCGCGGCACTCCAAAGCCAAAACTTTTGGCGGGGGCGGTTTCCTTGGCGGCGTTCGTAGAGCACAATAGGAACCGATGCAGTCCCCAAAAAACTAACGATCGAGGAGGTCTCTGAAGATGAATCGCAACTGGTGTGCGTTCACGATGTTGGCCGCAGTCGTTTTGACGGTGCCGCCAGTGTCGATCACAAAGGCGGATGACGCGTTGCGGGCGGAGAAGAAGAAGGTGGTCTTCGTCGCGGGCAAGCCCAGCCACAATTATGGGGCTCACGAACACAACGCGGGCTGTTTGCTGTTGGCCAAATGTTTGCAAGAGGGCCTGCCAAATATCGAGACGACCGTGTTCAAGAACGGCTGGCCAGCCGACGCCAACGCCTTCGACGGCGCCGACGCGATTGTGATGTACTGCGACGGCGGCGACCGGCACATGGTCAACACTCATTTGGAAGAGGTTGACGTGCTGGCCAAGAAAGGCGTGGGCATCGTCTGCCTGCATTACGGCGTCGAGACTCCGGCGGGCCAGCCGGGCAATTATTTTCTCGATTGGATCGGCGGGTATTTTGAAGCGCATTGGTCGGTGAACCCGCACTGGACGGCGAAGTTTGAAGAATTTCCCGAGCATCCGATCACGAGCGGCGTCGGGCCGTTCGAGATTAGAGACGAGTGGTACTTTCACATGCGTTTCCGCGAGGGGATGAAGGGCGTCACGCCGATTTTGTCCGATCTGCCTCCGCCCGACACGCTCACGCGGCCCGATGGTTCACACAGCGGCAACCCGCACGTTCGCGCGGCGGTTGCGAAGGGCGAGCTGCAGCACGTGGCGTGGGCGACCGAGCGGCCGGACGGCGGACGCGGCTTTGGTTTCACCGGCGGGCACGATCATTGGAACTGGGGCAACAACAATTTCCGCAAACTCGTACTGAACGCGATTGCTTGGAGCGCGAAGGCCGCAGTGCCGGCCGATGGCGTCCCCGTGAAACAGCTCACGGTGGAAGAGTTGGAAGCCAATCAGGACTACGAACAACCCAAGAATTTCGACAAGGCAATCATTTACGAGCGGATGGGCGTTGCTCCACCAAAGACGCCTGCTGAAAACAACGGTGCGGCGGCGGCACCCGCGCCTGCGACGCCCAAAGCGAGCGGCCCGGTTGCTCGTCAAGCTGCCTCGTCCTCTGCCTCAGCCATAAAGCCCGCGTTCAGCAGCAAGGTGATCACCAAGCAAACGCCCGGTCACTCAGAAGAAGTGGACGTGGACATCACCGGCGCAAAGCAATTGTTTCTGGTCGTCAACGACGGCGGCAATGGATTCGCTTGCGACTGGGCCGACTGGGTCGAGCCGCGGTTGGTCGGTCCGCAGGGTGAGAAGAAGTTGACGGATTTGAAATGGAAGACGGCACAGTCGGACTGGGGCAACGTCAACCTGAACAAGAATGCCGACGGCCAGCCGCTGCGGATCGCCGGCAAGCCAATCGAATACGGCATCGGCACGCACGCCAACTCAGTGATTACATTCGACTTGCCCGCAGGCTACACGCACTTCAAGGCCCGCGCGGGATTGGACAACGGCGGCACGGATCAACAAGGCGGCAATGCGACGTCGGTGCAATTCCAGGTTTACACAGCACAGCCACCGGTGTTTGTCGCGCGAGCTGCGGGCGGTGGTGGAGCCGCGGCGGCTAGCCGCGACCCGGCCGATGCCGTGATGGGACTCGACGTGGCGGAAGGGCACGAAGTGACTCTGTTCGCTGCTGAGCCGATGATCAACAGTGTGGCGAACATCGACATCGATCATCGCGGGCGCGTGTGGGTCTGCGAGATCGTGAACTATCGGGGACAGGGGATACGACGGCCCGAGGGCGATCGCATCGTGATTCTGGAGGACGACGACGGCGACGGCCGCGCCGACACGTCGAAGGTTTTCTATCAAGGCCGCGACATCGACTCGCCGCACGGCGTGTGTGTGCTGGCTACGCCGAACTTCAAGGGCACGCGCGTGATTGTTTCGGCCGGCGACAAGGTGCAGGTTTTCACGGATGAGGATGGCGACGACAAGCCCGACCGTAAAGAGTTGCTGTTCACCGGCATCAGCGGCACACAGCACGATCACGGCATTCACGCCTTCACCTTCGGCCCCGACGGCAAGCTGTACTTTAACTTCGGCAACTCCGGCAACCAAATCAAAGACAAAGACGGCAAGCCGATCGTGGACATGGCGGGCAACGAGGTCCGCGCTGGCCGCAATCCGTATCAAGAAGGCATGGTCTTCCGTTGTAATCTGGACGGCAGCCAGTTTGAAACGCTGGGCTGGAATTTCCGTAACAACTGGATGGTCACCGTCGATTCGTTCGGCACGCTCTGGCAGTCAGACAACGACGACGACGGCAACCGCGGCGTGCGGATCAACTACGTGATGGAATTCGGCAACTACGGATATAAGGACGAGTTGACCGGCGCGGGATGGCAGTCGCCGCGGACGAATCTGGAGACGGAAATTCCCATGCGGCACTGGCACCTGAACGATCCGGGCGTCGTGCCGAATCTGTTGCAGACCGGCGCGGGTTCGCCGACCGGGATCACGGTATACGAAGGCGAGATGCTGTCGGAAGTTTTCCGGGACCAAGTGATCCACTGCGACGCGGGGCCGAACGTCTGCCGCGCGTATCCCGTTGAGAAGGACGGCGCCGGTTACTCAGCGGATAGCGTGAATGTGCTGTACGGCGCCCGCGACAATTGGTATCGTCCGTCGGACGTGAAGGTCGCGCCGGACGGTTCGTTGCTGATCGCCGACTGGTACGATCCGGGCGTGGGCGGTCACGCGGCACGCGACTTGGACAGCGGCCGGATTTTCCGCGTCGCCCCGCCCAATACACCGTACAAGACGCCGGCCTTCGACTTCGCCACTCCGGACGGCGCGGTCGAGGCATTGCAGAACCCGAATTACGCCGTGCGTTATCTGGCGTGGACGGCGCTGCAGGCGCAGGGCGCAAAGGCCGAGCCGGCGCTTGTCAAACTGCTGAATGAATCGGAAAACGCGCGGTATCGAGCCCGTGCCCTTTGGCTGCTGGGCAAGAGCCATAACCGGGGCGAGCAATACGTGGAACTGGCGGTGAAGGACGAGGACGAAGACATCCGTGTCGTCGGCGTGCGACTGGCGCGTCAGTTGGGTCAGGACGTGATTCCACTGGTGCGTTCGCTCGTGCGAGATGCCTCGCCGCAAGTGCGCCGCGAGTGCGCGATCGCGCTGAGGCACAACAAGTCGCCGGACGCTGCGACGCTGTGGGCTGAACTGGCCGCACAGCACGATGGCCACGACCGCTGGTATCTAGAGGCGCTGGGCATCGCCGCGGACAAACAGTGGGACGCCGTTCTCGACGCGTGGCTGGCCAAGACCGGCAACAATTGGAACACGCCCGCGGGTCGCGACATCATCTGGCGTTCACGCGCGGCGAAGACGCCCGAATACTTGGCGAAGATCATTCGCGACGCGTCGGTGCCGACGGCCGAACTGCCGCGTTACTTCCGCGCTTTCGATTTCCAAGCGGGCGAGACGAAAGACTCGGCGCTGGTCGAGGTCGCATTCGCCACGCAAACGGATGACGCGGCTCGACAACAGCTCATCTCGAGCGAATCGTTCCAGCGGCTGAAAGGCTTCGACGTCAACAAGCAACCGCAGCATGCCGCCGCGCTGAACAAGGCGCTCGACCGGCTCAATGGCACCGAGCAGTTTGTCTCTCTCGTCGACAAATTCAACTTAGACAAGCGATATCCCGAGTTGCTGGCGATCGCGCAGAACAACGCCGATTCGCAAGCTGGCGTCGAAGCGATGCGCGTGCTACTGGCGAAAAATCAGTTGAAGCTGATTCAAGACGCCTTGTTAGGCAACGACGCGAAAGCCGCCGCGGGCACTGCCGCGGCGCTCGGCAATTCGGTCGACGGCCGCGCGACGGAACTGCTGCTGCCGTTGGTCAAGGATACGAAGCGCGACGCAGAACTGCGGCGCGAGGCAACGCGCGGAGCGGCGAAGTCACGCAACGGCGCCGTGGCACTGATCAAGATGGCTCAGGCTCAGGAGTTGGACGAGACGGTGAAGATTGCCGCCGCGTTTCAGCTAAATGCCGCACCGTGGGATGACGTACGCAGCGACGCGGCCAAACTATTCCCGTCGCCCCCGGCCAAGAATAATGAAGCGCTGCCGCCGATCACTGAATTGGTAAAAATGAAGGGCGACATCGCCCGCGGGCAAACCGCGTTTACCAAATCGGCCGAGTGTGCCAAATGCCACATCGTGAATAATGAGGGGAAAGAAGTCGGACCGAATCTGTCTGAGATCGGCGCTAAGCTCAGCCGGCAAGCGCTGCTGGAATCGATCCTGTACCCCAGCGCGGGGGTCAGCCACAACTATGAAACGTACGTCATCGCGTTGGACAGCGGCAACGTGGTCACGGGAATCATGGTCAGCCAAACCGATGATTCGATCACCTTGAAATCGGCCGACGCGATCGTCCGCACGATTGCCAAGTCGGAGATCGACGCCATGAAAAAGCAGGAAGTCTCGCTGATGCCCGCCGATCTACAAAAGACGATGACCGTTCAAGACCTAGTCGACGTCGTCGAGTACCTTACCACACTTCGGCAGGTGAACAATTAAGCCAAGGGTACCATTGCATTTCGTTTTTGGCCGTGTTAATTTCCGTGGATGGGTAGCCGAAGTCGCCAGACTTTGGCGGGATCTCTCGAACGCCAAAGTCTGGCGACTTCGGCTACATCCATCCGTTTACGGTTGACGGAGCAATAGTCTCGGGCCGATGTCGTGGCTACTTGTTTTGACATTCGTCTTTGAGAGAAATCATTTGTAAATTTTGGGGAGCGCCCATGACATGTATTTGGAGGTCTACGCGGCATCAAGGTTTTACGCTTGTCGAATTATTGGTGGTCATTACAATGTACCGTGGGTGCGGATGAAACGAATTTTGATATCAAGCTCAATCGGCCTTGACGGCGAAGTGCCGCTCTGCACATTGGATACGAGGGATTTGTTCCATGCCTACAATTCACAGTAAGCCACGCCAGCCGTCACGGGACGGTTTCACCTTAGTGGAACTGCTGGTGGTGATTGCGATCATCGGGATTCTCGTGGCCTTGTTATTGCCCGCCGTGCAAGCGGCCCGCGAAGCCGCGCGGCGCACGCAGTGTTTGAACAACCTCAAGCAAATCGGCTTGGGCCTGCAAAACTATCACGATGTGCGCGGCCGCTTTCCGCCCGGAATCCAATTCGATGCGGGTGAAAATCCGACAAGCAGCGACAACTTTCGGCCGAACTGGGTCATCCTAACCTTGCCGTACATGGAACAGCAAACGATGTACGACTCATTTGATTTGACGCAAACCATCTCGCACGCAAACAACCGCACACAACGCGGCAGGAAACTTGCCACGATGATTTGCCCCACCGACAGCGGCCACAGCACGCTGTTTGCCGGCACCAGTGCCGGCGAAGGGGACAATTGGGCGCGCGGCAACTATGGGGGCAATGGCATCAACACCCGTTTGGACAGCGCGTTGAACAGTTGGAACAACGTCGACGTGCGTGGCGTGATGGGACATAATAGATCGGTGACCATGGCGGAAATCACCGACGGAACCAGCCACACCTTGTTGGCCGCTGAACTGCGTGTGGGAATTTCCAGTTTAGACCGTCGCGGCACTTGGGCGATGGGGGCGGCAGGGTCAAGTCTGTTGGTATGGCACGGTTCTACGGGTGACGCCAACGGTCCCAATGCGTGCAACGGCAGCGCGGACGACATTGAAGGTTGTGATATCTTGATGGCCAATCCCGGCGTGGTGTCCTTGTTGCAAAAGGCCTGCATGACTTGCTGGCAGCCATGCCCCAGCTATCAAGCCGCCCCACGGAGCCAACACCCCGGCGGCGTGCAGTCGGTCTTTGCTGACGGCAGTTGCCGATTTATCACGAACAACATCGCCACGACGGGTCCCTTTGGCACTTGCTGCGCCGTCTGGGATCGCGTGATCGCCAGTGCCGATGGCACGCCGTATGAGTTCCCCTGATGTGAAAATGAGATTACTTAGAGCACTTTATTTGTGGAGTAACACGTGTTAATTATTCGGCGCAATCTCCTAACGATAGTGGTTGCTGGGTGGGCGATTACCATTACTGGCTGTGGGCCAACGGGACTTGAACTGTACCGCGCCACTGGGACCGTTAAGTATGAGGACGGCTCAGTGCCGCAGGGCGAATTTGCCCGCGTGACTTTCCAGCCCACGGGTGCTGCGGACATGAAAGCCGCGTCCGGCGACATCCAACCCGACGGCTCATTCCAACTGATGACGTTAGTGCCCGGTGACGGCGCGATGGCCGGCGATTACAACGTGATCGTCACGGTCACCAAAGGTTATCCCGACATGGTCTCGCTGATTGGCCCGGAGTACGGTAACGCGCAAAGCACGCCGCTTCAGGCAACGGTCAAGGCCGGAGACAAGAACCATTTCGATTTTGTCGTCGTCAAAGCCGCCGATACGCCGTAGCGCCGATGCTCGAACTTCTCGCCGTTCCCCAGACTGGGGCGCTGTGCATTTGGTGAGCGTCCTGTTGCTGGCCAGCGCGGGATGCTCGAACGGTGCGATCGATGCCGCGTCACAAGCCGCGATGGAGTCAGCCGCGCGCGACTATCGAGTCGGCGACAAAGTGGTGCTTGGCTCTCCCCGGCTCACGGCCGGCATTGCGGGCCAAGGCCCTTTAAGGTCCGCGGAGATCCAAGTCTGGCTGGCGGATCCTACCAATCACCAGCCCTTGGAATTTGTGCTGCCTGCCGGCTTGCGAGATGCGGCTGATCTGGTTGTGATTCCGCCGGACAACCCGCTCACGCGAGCCAAGATCGAACTCGGCCGCCAACTGTTCTTCGACATTCGTCTGTCCCGTTTCGATGACTTTAGCTGCGCCGCGTGCCACCGGCCCGAACAAGATTATTCGGCTGCCACGGTAATGCCCGAGGTCGAACGTAACCCGCTGCCGGCCATCAATCGTCTCTTCAGTCAGCACCAGTTCTGGGACGGCCGCGCAAACTCGTTGGAAGATCAACCCGCCAGCCCGATCAAGAATCCGTTCGAAATGAACACGTCGCCGGAAGCCTGCACCGCGCGAGTGGCGGCGATCGGAGGCTATCGGCTGCAGTTCGAGGCGATCTTCGGCGAAGTCAGCTTCGAAAATATCTGCCGGGCGCTGGCCTGCTTCCAGCGCGTCCTGGTCACGGGGCCGTCACCGTGGGACTATCATCGTGAGCTGCGGCAATATGACGGACGAGACGTGAAGCAACTCTCGGCCGAAGAACTATCTGCCTACGAATACCTCCGCGCGGGCGCGGCGGCCGATCCGATGTCCGCTGCGGCATTGCGAGGCGAAGAATTATTCTTCAGCGACCGCACCGGCTGCAGTTGGTGCCACAGCGGACCGAATCTCACGGACGAGTCGTTCCACAATCTCGGCGCCGGCATGGATCAGCCCGAACCGGACTGGGGACGGTATGGAATTACCAAACGCGACCGCGACCGCGGTGCGTTCAAGACACCCACGCTGCGTAACGTAGCCAACACGCCCCCTTATATGCACAACGGCCAATTCAAAACTCTGGACCAGGTCGTGCGATGGCTTGTCAAAGGCGGTTATCCGAACGAACATTTAAGTGCCGAACTCCGGCCGCTCGATCTGAGTTTGCACGAACAACGCGATCTCGTAGAATTTCTACGATCGCTGACCGGTCCTCTGCCGCCGGTGCAAAGTGGCAGGTTGCCGGAGTAACGAGAATTGTAAACTTTACGGATTGCCATATGCCAGACCCACGCGACATATATCACCGCACGGCGACTTCGACCAACCGTCGATCGCTGTTAACCTTCTCGTTATTGATGCTCGCGCCGCTGCTCTTCTGCGGCTGCCAACCACGCAGCAACCCTGCCGACCGGCTCTCACCGGCTCAGGCAAAGGCGGTCGCGGCGCTGCGCGAGATGGGTGCTGATGTTTACTTTGATGCCGGCGGCGACGTGACATTTGTCGATTTCTACGGCACCATTGACACGGAGTCCGGCATGGTGCATTTGCAAGACTTAGACTCGCTCACTGTCCTGGTCTTGAATGGCACGCGCATCGGTGACGACGAGTTGCGGCATATTGCCGGTCTGACCAACTTGCGCAAGCTGGCCCTGAATGGAACTGCCGTCACCGACGCGGGCTTGGCGCACCTGTCCGGACTGGCCAAACTGGAAACGCTCAATCTGAACGACACGCAAATCGGCGACGCCGGCTTGCAACACGTCACGGGACTTGTCAACTTGCGCGGCATCAACCTTTTCAACACGCAGGTAACGGACGGTGGGCTTGTGCATTTGTCAGAACTGACCAAACTCGAGTGGGTGTGGCTGAACCATACGCAGGTCACGGCGGAAGGTGTGGCCAAGCTTCAGCAGGCACTGCCAGACACGCGGATTTTTACCGACTTGGTTTCGCCGGAGGCTTGATTCATCGAGCTTAGGAAAGCGATGCAATTCTCGAAGTATCACGCACTGGGGAACGATTACGTAGTGGTCGAAGCGAACGACTTCGCCGGACGTTTGACGCCCACGATCGTCGACCGGATTTGCGCGCGGCACTTTGGCATTGGAGCCGACGGGATTCTAGTGCGCGAAGCCGATCCGTCCGCGGGCGGCTTCCGGCTGCGGATCATCAACGCCGACGCCAGCGAGGCGGAGAAGAGCGGCAACGGGCTGCGGATTTTCGCGCGCTATTTGTGGGACCGCGGCGAAGTGGGCGATGAGCCGTTCGCGGTCGCGACGCCGGGCGGGCTTGTCGCGTGCCAAGTCTTCCAACCAGGGCGCGTGGTGGCCGTCGACATGGGCCACGTGTCGTTTCACAGTCACGATGTGCCGGTCGTCGGGCCGCCCCGCGAAGTGCTCCGCGAGATGCTGGAGGTCAACGGCCAGCGGTTGGAGTATAGCGCCGCCAGCATCGGCAACCCGCACTGCATCGTGCCGCGCGAGAGTGTGACGGAGGAGGAAACAAAGTCACTCGGTCCGCTGATCGAGACCGACACGCGCTTTCCCAACCTCACGAACGTGCAATTCATACAGGTGGTGGACCGCCGCAACTTGCGCATCGAAATCTGGGAGCGCGGCGTGGGCTACACGCTGGCCTCTGGTACCAGCAGTTGTGCCGCCGCGGCCGTCGCCCACCGGCTCGGCCTGTGTGACAATTCCGTAACGGTCCACATGCCCGGCGGCGAATTGGCCATCGACATTGCGCCGGACTATGAAGTGCGCATGACGGGTCCCGTCGTAAAAGTTGCTGAAGGCCGCTTTTCCGAAGAAGTGCTGGCGGGCGTCGAGTAACTCCGCAGCTACAAGTCTTGAACGTTGTGTGATCGCGAGCGCGCGATCGAAGCAGTTCGTTGTATTCTCGTTTGGAGTACCCTATACTCCAGTCGCTGGTCGTTGCCATTCGGCATTTCATTCTATTTCTTTTGACCCAGACAGGAGGCTTTATCATGGCCAAGCGCGCGCTGCTTATCGGCATTAATCGTTACAAAATTCCCGGCGCAGATTTGCGGGGATGTGTGAACGACGTGACAAACATTCAGTCAGTGTTGACAACCTATTTCGATTTTTCTGCGCGGAATATCAAAGCCGTGACGGATTTTCAAGCCACCACGAAGAACATGCAATCGGAGATCGGCAAGTTGTTGAAGGGAGCCAAACGCGGCGACGTGCTGTTGCTGCACTATTCGGGACACGGCTCGAACGTGCCCGACAGCGACGGCGATGAAGCCGACCATCGAGACGAGATTCTTTGCCCGGCGGACCTGGATTGGAAGAAGCCGCTGCTCGACGATTGGCTGCGAACGACGTTCGACACGGTGCCCGCCGGCGTGAATCTGACGGTGATCTTCGACTGCTGCCATTCCGGCACGGCCACGCGCGTAATCCGGCCG
>JBGTKH010000098.1:0-17910 GCA_041744735.1 Pirellulaceae bacterium
GCCGCCCTTTGGCCGTTCGCTCGATGCCGATGACCATGTTGCCGACGCGCACCCGATCGTCGTATTCGGGACCAGGCTTCGTGTTGACGACAGGCGGTTCGAGCGCCAGGTCGAGCATCGCCCGAGTTGGCTCAGCGGCGCTCAGCGCGGAAAGTGTTGCCGCCTGCAGAGCAAATAGGACACTTAGAAATTGTTTCATGAGCGTACTCCTTCATGGGCTTGCGTCGGATTGCCGGCCGGCCACATCTTACATGACAAGGAATTGCAATGCACCTCAACCGGTAGTGGGCCAATTCATGTTGCAACAGGTCGTTGGCCCAACTGGCGCGTCGTGCGTAGAATTGGGCGTTCGCTCGTCCGACGATACTCTCTCTCGCATTTGACACCTGCCGTAAGGAATCGCCATGTATCAACACAGTCGTTCACGACGCCGCATTGTCCGATTGCTGGCCGCAAATTCCGAAGCACACGAACGGGAGCCGGCACCGAAAGCCCCGCCTCCAGCAATTGCCGATGATGCGGAATTGCTCGATGCCTATTCGCAGGCTGTCATTCGAGTTGTTGATTCCGTTGGCCCGGCGGTGATTAGCATCACGGGAGGCCGCGAAGACACGCGTGGCGGCGTGGGGTCCGGCTTCCTGCTGACGCCAGATGGTTATGCGTTAACGAATAGTCACGTTGTCGATGCGCGAAGAAAACTGGGTGCCACGACTTCCGAAGGCGATGAACTTGAGGCCACGCTGGAGGGCGATGATGCGGCGACGGACCTGGCGCTGATTCGCGTCGCCGCCCGCGATCTGCCCACGGTGAAACTGGGTGACTCGGATGTTTTGCGTGCCGGCCAGTTGGTCATTGCGCTGGGAAATCCGTTCGGCTTTCAGTCCACCGTGTCCACCGGCGTGGTCAGTGCGCTGGGGCGGTCGATGCGCGGCCGCGAGGGACGTCTGATCGACAATGTGATTCAACACACCGCGCCGCTTAACCCGGGCAATTCCGGCGGACCGTTGGTGGATTCACGCGGCCGCGTTGTGGGTGTGAACACGGCGATCATCGCGATGGCGCAGGGGCTGGGGTTTGCTCTGCCGGCCAATACGGCTCAGTGGGTTGTCGGCGAACTGATGAATCATGGGCAGGTGCGGCGAGCCCGATTGGGCATCACGGCCGACATGGTGCCCGTGCCGCGGTGGCTGGCGCGGCAACTGGATTTGCTGAACGATCGAGCGATCGAGGTCATGTCCGTTCAGTCCGGCAGCCCAGCGGCCCAAGCGGGCATCGATGAAGGTGACGTGATCGTGGCTGCCAACGGTCGCATCATTACCAGCGTGGATGACCTACACCGCATTCTGGCCACCGCACCCGCGGATCACCCGCTGCACCTGACGCTCCTTCGCCGACATCGCGCCATCGAGGTCCAAGTCGTACCAAGATTTCCATGATCCCAGTTGAATCCCCCGCGCGCATTCCGTTAGAATGACCGCAGTTAGAATAACCGCAGTTCTTTCCGTCGATACGAGGATCGAGAGACGAGGCACTAGTGATTTTTCACAGCCAAAAAATCGGCTGACGTGTGACGATCGTCGTTTAACGGCAAGCCGTAGGCGACGGTAAACGCCGACCCACGCCGTCACCTACGGCTTGCCGTTAAACGAGCCAACCCTAACTTTCACTTGAGACAAAGCACTCGCCATGTTGCGACAAAACTTTTGGTTGCCCTTGGTCGTGTTCATGATCAGCAGTGCGACCGCGTGGGGTCAAGGCGGCGCGACGACGGTTCAGTTGCCGACGTTCAACTTCACAACGGTCAACACGACCGTGACTGTGCCCGACGGCGGCACGGCGTTCCTGGGCGGTATTGATCGGGCTCGCGAGGGATCGGTGTCGCGCGGCGTGCCTTTGTTGGGCAAAGTGCCGGGCGTCAATCGCCTGTTTCGCAACGAAGGCATCGGCCGCGAGTTCAGCAGCAGTTCGTTTTCTGTCACTGCTCGCATCATCAACCTCGAGGAAGAGGAAGAAAGACAAGTCGGCCGCGTGCTGGCTCAGCGCGATGCGTTGGGCGGCGGCGGTCGAGTGGCCTTCGATCCGATGGCTGATCCCCAGGCCGACTTCATCACCCGCAACCTCGCTCGCCATCCGGCGGGCGAAGTGGTCGGCCAGTCGGAGTCGAAGCTGCCCAGCACCGAAGAGCTTCAGCGCCGCAATGAATTGGCTCAGCAACAACGATCCGCCGAGGCCGTGTCCTTTTACGAGAAAGCCAAGTCGCTAGAGGCCGAGGGAAAAGCAAATGTCGCCAAAGTCTACTACGACATGGCCGCGCGGCGCAGTTTCGGCGCGTTTCAAGAAGAAATCTTCGCTCGTATCGAAGGGCTAAGTGGCGACAACTCCCGTCGCGTCGCATCGGGCGAATGATCGCTGCCTTGCAATCCGCCACCGTACTCGTCCGTTTTCGTGGCGTAAGCTTCCAGCTTGCGTTTGTTCTTGGAGATGGCAAGCAGGATGCTTACCCCACTTTCCAGCACTCAAGCCTCGATCACTTCTTCGCATCCGTCTTGCGCAACAGCGCGATGATGTCGGCAGTGGTTTTGGGTCGTTCGCCGCGGGCGGGCTTGGATTTCTCAGCGGGCGCTTCTTCGGCGGCTGGTGTGGCAGCAGTTTCTGCCAGGGCCGCTTCTTCCACAGCGGCTTCTTCGGTCGCAGGTTCGGCGGCGGGCGCGGCGGGTGTAGCTCCGCTCTTTTCAGCGCGAGCGGCGGCCAGCATGTCGGCGACGCTCATCTTTTTGCCAGCGGCTTTTGGTTTTGTTTCTGCCGCGGGTGCTTTCGCCGCGGTGCCGGCATCGGCCGTCCGAGCGGCGGCTAGAATGTCGGCCACTGACTTCTTTGCTCCCGCTGGCGGCGCCGCTTTCTCTGGTGCGGCCTTCGCGGGTGCCGCTTTGGCGGGTGCCGCTTTGGCTGGCGCCGCTTTGGCCGGCGCGGCTTCTTTCTTTGCCGCCGGCTTTTCGGCCGCTGGTGCTGAGGCCTTTTTCGCGGCTGGCTTTTCCTCTTTCGGCAGCGGCTTGTCGACGACCTTCAAAAAGTCCACGTCGATGTCGTACCAGCCGATGTTGTTGTTGCCGTCGAATTCGACCAGCGCCCGGCCGCTCATGTTCACCGTCTTCACCGTTCCGGTCAGTCCCTTAAACCGCCGTAGTTCGGGGCAGCCATCATCCACGACGACATACTTGTCCGTGTACTCTTGCTTCAGCTTCTCAATGTGTTCAAAGACCATCGCAGCCGCGTGCTCCTTGGATTGGCTTGACTAGTTCGCGGATTGCAGGACAAACGCACGGCCATTGTGGTAATGAACCGCGGCGAAATCAAGGCCACGGGGCACGTAGCCGCACGTAGGCCAGTCTCTCCGAGACGGGGAATTCACGGGAGCTGGTTTCATAAGCTGTAGCTTGGGTCTCTGACCCGAGTAAATCACGGTAACACGGTAAATGGTCGGGTCGGAGACCCAACCTACAGCGCGTGGCGCGAGGGCAGTTGCCAGGGTAGTGAAATGGATTATGATGAGCGGGTCACTCGGCTCGGGCGCTTCTCCCGATCTTTCATATGGAGTTCCCGCGGATTCGCGACTTGCTGCATGGACGGCGTTTTCCTTTTCGTGCCTGCGGCGACGTGACTTTCACAGGGTCCCGTCATGTACTTCAAATTCCCCTGCACCAACTGCGGAAAGAATCTCAAGGTTCGCGAGGAAAACGTCGGCCGCAAGGCCCGCTGCCCGTACTGCCACACGTCGGTGGTCGTGCCCGAGCCGCCGCAGCAGCCCGAATCATCAGGCCTCGACTTGGCCTCGCTGGACTTGTCCGCGGCCGAATCGCCGACGACAGGGCCATCGCCGCTTGATCCATTGCCGCAAGAAGCACCAGGCATCAACATCGGCGCGCCGCAGGTGAAGTCCACCGCGATTACTCCGAGCGTGTCGCGGGGCAAGAAGACCACGAAAGTAGAGACGCCGGCAGCGGAAAGCCCGGCACGCAGGGCTTCGGATAGCGGGGCCAGCGGCACCAACGTGAGCATGCTGTGGACCGCGCTGGTTGGGCTCGGACTCACGTTGCTGTTTTACGCCGCCGTGTATCCGTTGCCCGATGACGAACGCTTCAAGAAAGCGCCGGACGATGCGAAGACGAAAACTGCCGAACCCGAACAGGCCACTACTGACGTGACGGAGACGACAGTCGCCCCAGTGAGTGAGAATCCAGCGCCTGCCGCGCCCAAGAAAAAATTCGTCGTTTACTTCCGTGAGCTGTTCTACGAGCGTGGCTGGGTGACGATTGCTGAAGCGTTCCTAATGTGGTGGTCGGTGGCCATTCTGATTTTCAAGTCGCGCAAACTGATGCGGCAAAAAGAATCGATGCTCTTCGACGTGCTGCCAGAGGAACTCTCTCGTGACATCACGGTCGCCGAGTTGCCCAAGTACACGAAACACGTGCGCGATCTGCCGGTCGATCCATCGGCCAGCTTTCTGATCCAGCGCGTGCTGCGCGGCTTGGAACATTTCAGTGTCCGGCGTAGTGCGTCGGAAGTGTCAACGATGCTCGGCTCGCAATCTCAAATCGACGCAGTTGAGGTCAGTTCCAGCTATGCGATCCTGAACGTGTTCATTTGGGCGATCCCGATTCTCGGATTCATCGGCACTGTACAAGGTTTGGGCGAGGCGGTCGGCAACCTTTCGGGCAGTCTCGAGGGCGCCGGGGACGTCGAGGGTATCAAGACTGCATTAGGCGAAATCACGTCGGGCTTGGGCGTGGCCTTCGACACTACGCTGGTCGCGCTCATCATGAGCCTGTTGCTGAAGCTCCCGGCCAGTTCGATGCAGAAGTCTGAAGAGGATCTGCTGAACTGGGTTGATGAATACTGCAATGAAAACTTGCTGAAGCGGCTGAACGACGGCGACCATGCCGCGCCGGCAGCCGATCCCTCCAGCCGGACCATCCAAAAGGCCATCGACGCCGCGATGGCCGAACATCACGCGGAACTGCGCACGTGGACTAAAAAGCTGCAGTCGATCGGCTCAACGCTCACCGAAGACGTCGTCAAAGGCTGGTCGTCGATTCATGACGAACTGCAGCAGAAACACGAACAGCGGCTGGCGCAGATCAATCAATCGGTCGGATCGCTGGCCGAGGTCGTGCCACAAATCGCCGCCGTGGGACAGCAGTTGGCCGCGCTTCAGCAAACGCAGGCACATCAAATCGGCGAGGTCGCAACGACCGTGGGCCAACAGGCCGAGGCGATTGAACGCCGGGCCGAGGAACATCAGGCGCGCGTCGAACAGAACTTGAACCGCATGGTGGAACAGCTTCAGCAGACCACCGCTGACCTTGCGGAGAAGGTCGCCGCCCACTCCCAACAGGCGCTCAGCGAACTGGCCGAACGAAACGGCACCGTGCAAACCGAAGTGGCCGAATCGATGCGCGGCGCCGCCCAGTCCATGCAAACTTACTTCGGCGGGCTCGAACAAGGTTTGAGTGCCCTCAACGGCGTGCTCGTTGAACTGGGGCAGAAGCAGGTGGTCATTCAAACGCAACCCGCGCCGCGCAAAAGCTGGAGCTTGTTCCGCCGTGGCAACGGCAAGAGGTAATGGCTGCCATGCTCAAACAAGACGTCGAAGAATCCGTCTCGCTGTTCCCGTTTCTCAGCATCCTGGCGTGCATCATCGGGATCTTGATCCTGATGATTACCGCCGTGGCGCTAGGCCAAATCGGCAAGGACAAGACGCCCCAAGAGCAGACCGCCGATGCCGCCGACGCCGAGGCCGCCGCTAAAGCCGCAGCCGAAGCAGCGGGCCGCGTCGAGCAATTCAAACAGGTCCAAGAGCAACTCAAGGCCGAAGATCGCGAAATGCAGCGGCTCCGCGAGTTGATCGCCGGTGCGGACGCTACCCGCAAACAGCTCGACCAAGCCAAAGCGGAACTCGCAGCACTGGAAGCCGAGCGAAAAAAAGAAGAGGATAAGGTTCTGCAGAACAATACACTGCTGGCCCAACAACAGGTTGAAGCTTTGCGGTTGCAACAAAGGATCGAACAGTTTGAGAAGGACTTGGAACGCTTGAAAATGCTGATCGATCAGTTGAAAGCCGAATTGGCCAAACGCAAGTCCGTGCCGACCGAGTCGCAAGTGGTGATCCAGCCCAGCGGCAGCGGCGTCGAACTGGATGCGACCTTTATCGAATGCGCGGCGACCAGCATCGTGATGTACGACGGACCCACGCCGGTGCGCGTGCCGCGTGCCGCGCTCACCACCAGCCAACCGTACCGGGATTTGCTCGATAAGGTCAAGGCGCAGCCCAAGGGAACGATCATCTTCCTGTTGCGCCCCGACGGCGTCGCCACGTACAACACCGCCCGCTCCGTCGCCCGCTCGCGCTACGTGACCAACGGCAAACTGGCCGTGGCCGGACAAGGGAACATCGACCTGAGCTTGATTCACCAGTCAATCAAAAAATGAAGACTGAACCAAATGAACCAGATGAAGCTGTCTACATCGTAACCCGAAGCGTAAGCGAGGGCGTGTCATGCTCGCCCACGCCCTCGCTTACGCTCTTTGAAGTTGCGCTAGCATCAATTCGTAGCCGAATTCGCCAGAATTTGGCTTTCGAGTTTAACCGAGACTGGCCAAATTCTGGCGAATTCGGCTACCTTCGGCCGAATAGCGCAACATCAAAACTTACGCTTCGGGTTACGATTCCGAGTACGCTCAATAATTAACGATCATGAAACGACGCAAATCTGCCTCCACCGGAATGAATCTCGATTCGCTGTTAGACACGCTAACGAACGTTGTCGGCGTGTTGGTGATCGTGTTGGTCATGGCGACGCTCGACGTGAGCAGCGCCGTGCAGCGCATCCTGGAAATCAACCCGGCCGCATTCGGCATCACGCCTGAGAAACTGTCGGAAGAGGAAAAGAAATTGGCGGCCCAGCAAGCGCTGTTGGCCCAACTCGACCAACAGGCCAAGGACGCCGGCGCTCAGGTCGTGACCAACAACACGCAATTGAACGACACGATTCTAAAACTTCAGAATCTAAAGCTTTCAGAGACTCCCACCGCCACATCGACGACTGATCCGGATGAACTGCGCAAGCTCATTGAAGAGCTGGAAAAAAAGTCGCAGCAGTTGCAAGACGAAGTGGTCAAGGCCGAAGAGGAACTCGCCAAGCTGAAAGCGCAGCTCGACGACACACCGCTGCGCGAAGCACCTGCGCCAGAGATTGTGCACTTGCCGAATCCGCGCGACGCCCCCGCCGGCTCGAAGCCTGTCATGGTCATGTGCCGCGGCGGCAAGGTGATGTTTTTCGATCCCGATGGAATGAGGGAGCGCGCACAAAAACGCGTCGAGTTCCTGATGCGGCCGATGCAAGTCAAGGCGGGCCGCGGGAATCCGATTGATTGCGAAGAACTGGTCGCCGACTTCAATAAGACGCCCATCAGCGACGACGACTTCCGCGTGAAGCTGACGATCGTGAATTACAACCTTTATGTATCCTACGAACAAAAGGAGAGCGGCGAGACCGCGGACCGCATCGCCGATCTCGCGTCGCGATACCGCCGGTTGCTTCGCACCGTCGATCCGTCCAAGTACTATCTGCGGTATCTGGTCTGGGCCGACAGCTTCGACGCCTACATCGTCGCCCGGCGGATCAGCGACGAATACAACCTGCCCGCCGGCTGGGAGCCGTATGACATGACTTATGAATGGCGCACCGGTCTGGGCATCAAAGTCGAGTGCCAAGGCAAACCTGCCGCCCCGCCGCCGTCAACCACGTCACCTTCTCCATCTCCCCCGCAACCTCTGCCCAGCGACGCGATTGATTGATCCCATACACCTGAAGACCGTGATTGGTTTTGGGGTGGCGAAGCACTTCGCTGAACGCATTTGTGGCGAGCATTGTGGCCGGAACAACAGGTGGTTCGCCGCGCGCATGGCTTCTCAAATATCCCTGCTTAACTATTCATCGCGAGCCGTGTTGTTTTTTCATTCATGCCATGATAGCATGCCCGTCCGTTCTTCTTAGATAACGCATAGCTCGCAAGTTACTTGATTTATCAGTCGTCTTCGATTAACATCGGTTCGTTTTGGTTCGTAGCCAGTGGGATCGGGAATCTCGAGATGGCCAATCTGTTTTCGATTCATTCGGTCGGCAACTCGCTGGTTACATTCCTGCGAAATTCGTACCCGGAATCGTTGCGCGCGGAGCACGCCTGTGAGTTTCGCTTGCTGTCGAGCGGCGAGTTACGGGACGCGGACAACTTTGGCACCACGCTCTCGCTGTACTTGTACCGCGTGACGATGAACGAACACCTGCGGAACTCGGGCCGCATCAACGATCCGGCCGATGTGAATGTGCCGTTGGCGGTCAACCTGCACTTCTTGATGACGGCTTGGGCCGCCAGCGCGCTGACCGAGCATACGATTTTGGCGTGGGCGATGCGGCAGCTTTATCTGCACCCGATGCTCACGTCGTCCTCGCTCTCGCCCGAGGCCGGTTGGGGGCCGGACGATTTCGTGCACGTGATTCCGGCGGAGTTAAGCACCGAAGACATCATGCGCATTTGGGACGCGCTGGAGCCGTCGTACCGGCTGAGCGTGTCGTACATCGCGCGCGTGGTGCGTATCGACGCCGACACGCCGCGCGACATTCGGCCGATCGCTGCCACGCAGTTCCAGTTCGGCGAAATGGAGGTGCCGCGATGAAGCTGGAGCAAACGCCGCGTAGGGTGTTAGGCGCCGTCCGGTTTATCGACGTAAACACGAAACTGCGAATCGCCGAACCGCTGTGGGTACAGGCGGCTGGCGTGCGGTTCGTGCAAAATCGCAGCGGCTATTACGTGGTCATGCGGGCGAAGGGGCTGGACGATCATCGCGAGTTGTTTGACGGGCCGCCCGACACGACGCCACTCGGCAGCCTGGACGTGGAATTGAAAGTTGTCGATCCGGCGTGGCGCTACTTGCCGCGACGCGCGAGGTTTACGCTGCCGCGCGACGCCGAACCGGATCACGCGGGCAAAGAGGACTCTTTGTTCCGGCCGATCGACGTCGCGCTGTTTCCTTCTCCCGCGCACGTCGCGGAGACGGGAGCAACGGTGATTCGCGCCACGGTCATTGCGCAAGGCAGCGATCCGCCCGTGCGGCTGCCCGGAGTGTTGATTCGCGTGTTGCGGGCCAGTGACGACAAGCTCTTGTCGCTGGGTATGTCCGATTGGCGCGGCCGCCCGCGCGGCGAAGCCACCGTGATCGTGCCGGGAATTCCTGTAACCACGTGGGGCGATGGGAACGGAAATGGTAACGGCGACAACGGCAACGGCGGCGCGGGCGACGGACCGGTCTTAGTGCACGAGACTCTGGTGATTCTGGAAGTGGTCTTCGACGCCGCGTTTCAGCCCGTAGACCGCGACCTGATCGACCCGAACGACCCGGTGCCTGATCCGGACTCACTGCAAACGAAACCGCCAACCGTGCCCACTCCGGCCAGCGCCAAACTGGTTTCGGGCCGCGAGTTGCCTGTCACCTTGCAAGTGCCAATGCCGTAAACGATCGAAACTCAAAACGTGAAATCATGAGCCGACGGCGCTAGCGGCTTGTTTATTTAGTCGGCGTCGAAGCAACGTATGGCGTAAATCATAACCCGAAGCGTAAGCGAGGGAGGAAAGGACGCCCTCGCTTACGCTTCGGGTTACTAAATCAACAAGGCGCTAGCCGCGGGCGTTGGTTTTGCGGGAAATCCGGCCGGGGCCGGGCCCGAGGCTAGCGCCTTCGGCTCACGGTTTTGAAACTACTTCGTCTCATTCAAACTACTCCGTCACGAAATCCGCCACCTGTAAAATGGAGCGACCGCCATGCCTGAATACTTAGCACCCGGTGTGTACGTTGAAGAGGTCAGCTTTCGCGCGAAGTCGATCGAGGGCGTGGGCACCAGCACCACAGCTTTCGTGGGTCCCACGCTGAAAGGCCCACTCAGCGAAAAGCCCGAGTCATCGCGAGTGCTCACCCCAGAGGTCATCACGAGCTTCGGCGAATTCGAGCGCGTGTTCGGTGGGCTCGGCAACCTGTTATTCAACGGCCAGGAAACCACCAATTACATGGCGCATTCGGTGAAGGCGTTTTTCGACAACGGCGGCTCGCGGCTGTACGTTGCGCGGGCCTTTACCAAAGGGGCGTCGAGCGACGGCGTGGCGAAGTCCGACGCCCTGCTCAGCATCGGTGCCGACCCGAAGACCGACGAAGTTCGGTTTAACGCCAGAACGCCGGGCTCGCTGTTGAACGTTCAAATTACGCTTGTCCTCAAGGAAACGAAGGTTACGGGCACAAGTCTTGAAAAGGCCAAGCCGGGGAGCCTGTTGCGGCTTTCGGTTACGGGCGCCAAGCCCGCGCAGCTCGTCGGCAAAGTTCCGCCATTCTCGTTCGACGCCAATGACAAGCTGGTGCTGTTGATAAACGGTGTAAAAAAGGAGATTACGTTCACTTCGGCCAACAGGGCCGAAGTCGTCGGCGACGAGGTCCCCGATCCTGCTGCGATCGCCATTCCCGCTGGAACCAATCTGGTGATTAGCATCTCCGGCCAGGCGGACCAAACGATTCCGCTGCCTGCAGGCAATTCGTCCCTAGCTGCGATTGCCGCCGCGATCAATTCTCAAATGCGGTTTGGTTTCGCCGCAGTTCGCGATGGCGATCAACTGGTTATCGGCTGTGACGCCGCAGGAAAGGCCATCACCATGGGTGTGAACGCCGTTGCTCCCATCGGATTTGCTGCTCCTACCAACGGCACCGGCACGGGACGAGTGCAGGATTTGACCAACGTTACCGCTGGCGAGATGAATTCGTTGCTTCAGGATGGTGCCATCGACGCGGTCGCAGACGTCATTCCGGCAACGGGAGAACTGGTTTTGAAGACGAAGGCGACGGGCAAGAACGCAAAGATCCAGGTTAGCGACGACACACCGCAGCCGATACGAACGAAACTCGGACTGCCCGCTTCCGAAGCCGTGGGCGAAGACGAACTGAAGCAGCCTACGTACTTCGCATTGCGCGGCGACACGTGGCACGACTCCGATGGAAACCCGCAGACCGGCGAACAAATGAAGACAATCGCGGCGGCGGACCTGTTGACTTTCTCGCTCGTCGTCCAAGACGCCAGCGGCGAGGAAACGACGTTCGACGACCTGGGCTTCTCGCCCGAGCATCCGCGCTGGGCCGGTGAAATCCTGAAGCAAACGCCGAGTCGCAAGTCGGATGCCATGCTCAATCCCGTGTCTCTAGACATCGGTTCCAACGTGCTTAAGGAAAGCGATTTGGCCTTCGAACTGCACGACAGTTTATTTGGAACCGGGAAGCCCAAGACGATCGCGTTGACGGGCGGCAACGACGGCACGCAGCCTGGCCTCGCGGCCTACGACGATGCACTGAACCTATTGGAAACGATCGACGATATTGCCATCATCGCGGCGCCTGGTCATTCGGAATTCCCGGACTTCGCCAGCATCCAAAGCAAGCTGATTAGCCACGCCGAGCGCATGAAGTTTCGGATTGCGGTACTCGACGTGCCGAAAGACAAAACGCCCGGCGAAGCGCAAGAGGTGCGGGCCCGGATCGACACGACCTACGCCGCGATTTATTACCCCTGGATCATTGTCGGCAATCCGGCGGCGCGGCCGGGCAACGATTTGATTCCCAAAGAGATCGCCTTGCCGCCGTCCGGTTTTTTGGCCGGGGTCTACGCGCGCACCGATATTCAGCGCGGCGTCTGGAAAGCGCCGGCCAATGAAATTGTGCGCGGTGCGATTCGTTTTGAGCGCGACATCACGGTCGGCCAACAAGGCATTCTGAATCCGCTGGGCGTCAACTGTCTGCGTTACTTTCCGGGCCGCGGCTATCGTGTCTGGGGAGCGCGGACCGCGTCGTCCGATCCTGAGTGGAAGTACGTCAACGTGCGGCGTTACTTCATCTACCTCGAAAACTCGATCGACCGCTCGACGCAGTGGGCCGTCTTCGAGCCGAACGGCGAGCGGCTGTGGGCCAACGTCCGCGAGACGGTTGCCGCCTTTTTGTACAACGAGTGGCGCAGCGGCGCCCTGTTAGGCGCGAAGCCCGAGCACTCGTACTTCGTGCGCTGCGACCGTTCAACGATGACGCAGAATGATTTGGATAACGGCCGGCTGATTTGCGAGATCGGCGTGGCGGCGCTCAAGCCGGCCGAGTTCGTCATCTTCCGCATCGGCCAGAAAACGGCCGACGCGCGTACCTAACCAGAGGGCAGTTCAATACTGTAGCCGAAGTCGTGAAACTTCGGAATTCTCACGAATTCCGCTACAAAGGAGAACCAAACATGGCAAAACGAGACGTACCTTATGGGGCCTTCAATTATCTGGTCACGTTCGGCAGCGACGGCGAAGCGTTTGGCGGCTTCTCGGACGTTTCCGGCCTAGGGACCGAATTGACCGTGGCCGAATATCGCAACGGCAACGATGCGGAGAATCATGTCCGCAAAGTGGCCGGCGTCCACAAGGCCGGCGACGTGACGCTGAAGCGCGGCGTCATCGATTCGTCGGACTTGTGGCAGTGGATCGATCAGGCGCGCAGCGATGGTCCGGCCGCCAAAAAGGCGGTCACCATCACTTTGCACGACGAAGCGCACCAGCCGGTGCAGGCCTGGACCTTGCGCGGCGTGATCCCGTTGAAGTACACGGGACCCACGCTGGCCGGCAAAGGGGGCGGCGACGTCGCGATGGAAGAACTGGTGCTGTCGGTCGAGGGCTTCAAGATCGGCGCGGATGGTTAGAAGCGGTTTCATAACCGGGAGGGCGAGGCTCCCGCCGAGCAGGACGCTCCGACAAATCGCGGCTCAGCAGGAGCTTCG
The DNA here is from genome assembly GCA_041744735.1 of Pirellulaceae bacterium. GTDB lineage: Bacteria > Planctomycetota > Planctomycetia > Pirellulales > Pirellulaceae > JBGTKH01. The sequence goes on from JBGTKH010000098.1 coordinate 12,894, forward strand.
CCCTCCCGATCATCGGTGTTGTAATGCTTTCAGGGTCAATTGCATGAGTGGCTTGCGCTTCGAAATCGAATCGCCGGTGGTTGCCGCCGAACCAAACCGCGCAGACATTGCGTGTCTTGTGGGGTTCGTGGGAAGACGCGGCACAACGCTCCCCGCGCCGGTCACGCGGTGGCTGCGCGAGCGCCGCTATCTCACGCCGCCGCACAGCATCTCGGGAATGGTTGCCGACTTGCCGCTGGTGCATGACTTGCTCGACATTCCCGTTCCCATTGACACCTGGGAAGTGTTCGACCAACTGTTTGCTTGGGATCGGCGAGACTTGAATGGCCGCGGTTTGCCGGCCACCAGCTATCTTGGAGCAGCGGTTCGTTCGTACTTTGCTCAGGGCGGCCGCAAGTGCTATGTCGTGCGCGTCGGCGACCCGCCGCCGCTCAGCAGCGCGGACGGAGAAGATACCGATGCGTCACATGCCGAGCGCACGCAGCGCATCGACCAGGCACTGCGCGGATTGATTCCCGGCATCGGTGATTCGGCGGAGTCTTCGCCCGATGACCCGACAAGTTGGCACGGCGTCGGGCATCTGTTCGGCTTGCCCGACGTGTCGTTTCTTTGCCTGCCGGATTTGCCCGACGTGGTTGGTGTGCCGCCGCAGAAGCTGCCGGCACCACAGCCCCCCGTGCCAGCCGCTACATGGTCCGCATGTTCACAGCCGGAACCGGCGGAAGAAGAGCGCAGCGCAGCCCGCTTCTTCGTCGCTCCGCGTTGCGATCAGTTCGGTTACGAGCAATGGGCCGCGGCCGTTCGCTCGATTGCAACCCTACTGGCGCGTCATCAGCGGGAATTGCAACTGATCGCCGCAGTGCCGATTCCGCAGGCGGACCTCGGCATCGACGGCTTGTTAGAACGATCGCTGGCTCAAGACGATCTGCTTGGTTATTTGAACGGCAACGGTATGCTGTCGAACGGCCTCGACGACGACCCGGCGGACCCGGATACGCCGGCCAGCGGTTTCGCGTCGGCCTTCGTGCAACTGGCTTACCCTTGGCTCCGCACGCCGGGATCACAGAATCTGCCGGAGCAGTTAGAAAGTCCCGATGGGGTGTTGGCCGGCTTGTTGGCCCGCAACGCATTGGCTCGCGGCGCGTTTCGCAGCGCGGCCAATTCGCATCTGGCGGATGTGTATGACGTGTTTCCCATCCTGTCGAGCGAGCAATTGCAGCGAGTCGTCGTGCAACCACGAGCCGCGGCCCGGGGCTTGCGCAGTTACGCATTGCCGGAGCGTCTCTCGCTGTTCGCTCCCACACCATCCGGCCTGCGGCTGCTGTCCGACGTGACCACGAGCCTCGACGAAAGTTACCGGCAGGCGAGCGTCAACCGGTTGGTGTCGACCATTGTGCGGGCGGCGCGCAGGCTGGGCGAGGATGTGGTGTTTGAAAGTAACGACGAACGGCTGTGGAGTCGATTGACGGAGCATCTGGAAGATCTGTTGCTGCGATTGCTGGCCGCCGGTGCGCTGCGCGGCACGACGCCGGCCGAGGCGTTCCAAGTTCGCTGCGACCGCAGCACGATGACGGAAAATGACATCGATAGCGGCCGCGTAATCGCCGAAGTCCAGTTCACCGCCGCGGCCACCATCGAGCAGATTACCGTCGTGCTGGCCATGAACGAAGGTGGCCAAGTGTCGTTGGTCTCCACGCAACGCATGCAGCCGGAGGCCGTGTGATGGCTGACAACACATATCCACTGCACGTCTTCCGCTTTCAAGTCGATTTCGTGGAAGACCCTTTCGTTAGCACCGGCACACCGGGCGGCGTGCCGCTGTGCAGCGGCGCGTTCGCCGAGTGCACGGGGCTGGAGGCCACGATGGAGCCGAAAGTGATCAAGGAAGGAGGCCGCAATTACGGCGCGGCGCAGCGGGCCGGCCCCGTCTCGTTTGCCACCGTGATTCTGAAACGCGGCATCACCACGACACGCCATCTGGAAACCTGGTTCAAGTTGCTAACGCTGGAGAATAAGTACGCCTACCGCTTGGCCGCCACGATCACGTTGTTCGACACGGCGGGCAAAGGTGTGCTGGCTTGGCGATTAGACAAAGCCATGCCCGTCAAATTCAAAGTGCCCGATCTGAACGCCAAGTCGACTGAAGTGGGCATCGAGGAATTGCATCTGGCACACGAAGGCCTGAAGGTGGCCACGCCCAAGGAGAAGCTGCTATGAGCCAAGACGCAGAATTCAAGACCGCTGTCTTTACGCCGCAAACGGGACCGGACAAGAATAAACCCATCAAGGTACATTTTAATCCGACCACTTTGAAGTATTCGATCACTAACACCTTGGACAATAAAGGCAGCGGCAACAGCAATAAACAGTATGTTAGCCAAAGTTCGTCTAAGCTGTCGATGGACTTGGTATTTGACACCACGCACGATGGACAAGACGTGCGCGTGCACACCGAAAAGATCGCCCGCTTTATGATGCCGGGCGATGATAAGATACCGCCCATCGTATTGTTTGAGTGGGGGCTGTATAAGTTCCAAGGCATGTTGGAAGCTTTCAATGAGACCTTAGACTTTTTCGCCCCCACCGGCGTTCCTTTGCGATCCAGTATCAGTCTGACGTTGGCCAATCAAGACAAAGTATTCGAGCCGACCGCGAAAGGCACATTTGACCAGACGCCGCCGAACCAGCCGTTTCAGTTTCCCACGGCCGCCGGCCCGGGCGGTGGTGCCAAAAACGATCCTTCCAGCACTGCCGCCAAGGCCGGGGCTCCCGAAGCCGCGCGGCAGATCGCGGCGGCCAACAATCAGGAAAGCCTGCGGTTCTCCAGCGGCGCGTCACTGAGCGTTTCGGCGGAAGCGACACTGGGCGGTCCCGTCGCATTTAGTTCGGCGGCAGCCGGCACGTTTGCCGGTCTGCGCACTTCGCGGCCGGGTGGCGGCCGAACCGCATTGCTCAACGTGAATCAACTCATGCCGGCCAGCGAATCCTTTGATCTGGCCACTGACAGTGGCGCCAGCTTCCAACTTGGCGGCGCGGCCACCATTGAGGGTTCGACCAGCCTCAGCGCCGACGTTGGGACTAAGGCCAGCCTGCGTACGAAGATTGAATTTGACATTTAGATAGTGAGTAAGAATCATGGCAGTCGTGTTTGATGAAATCGTGGGCGAAGTGGAGTCTGAAGCCGCACCGGCTGTGATCGAGCAATCGCAATCACAATCGGCCCCGGGCGCAGCCTCGCTAGAATCCATCCGGTGCGATATCCGCCGGCTTGAACGTCGCGACGCGCGGTTACGCGCGGACTGAATGCCCCACACAGTGATTCAAAAACGTAGCCGAAGTTGTAAAACTTCGGAATTCATACGAATTCCGCTACGAATGCAAATACTTTGAGGAGTGACGTATGCCCGAAACACCGCTCAGTTCGATGGCGGTGTACAGCGCGCGGCCCGCGGTGCAGGTCGATGCACAGCAGCAGCCGAAGGTCAGCGAGCTGGTCGTGGCGATGACGCTGACCGAACGCGAAGGCGGGCTGTCGGCTCTCGAACTACGAGTGAGCAACGTGGCCAGCGAGCCGGGCGGTTCGGCGGACTTGGCGTTTGAAGACAACGCGATTCTGCGGCTCGGTGCCCGCTTGACCATCTACGCCGGGGACGAAACCTCGCCCCAAGAAATCTTCCGCGGCGTCGTCACCGGTTTGGAAGCCGAGTTCCCCGAAGATCAACCTCCCGAATTGGTCGTTTTGGCCGAAGACGTGTTTCAACAAGCACGTTTGTCAAGACGCACGAAGATTCATGAAGACGTGACCCTGGCCGATCTCGTCAACGAACTGGCTTCGCAGCTTAGTCTGACGCCGGTTGTTTCGGGCTTCTCGGACAACATCGATACGCAAGTGCAATTGAACGAGAGCGATCTGGCGTTTGTGCGGCGGCTGCTGATTCGCTACGACGGCGACATGCAGGTGGTAGGCAACGAACTGCACGTGGCGCCGCGCGGCGAAGTGCAACGTGGGACGCTGGAACTACAACTGCACGGCCAGTTGCGCCGCGCACGGGTCCTGGCCGATTTGGCTCATCAGGTTACCGAAGTGACCGTCAGCGGCTGGGACGGTTTGCGAGGCACGCGAATCGCCGGCACGAGCAGCGGCGCCAACTTGGGACCGGGCCAGGGACAAACGGGCAGCGAACTATTGCGCAGCGCGATCGGCCAACGCAGCCATCACGTCGGGCATCTGGCGGTGACAACGGAGGAAGAAGCGCGTGCCGTGGCCGATGCGGCTTACGACTGCCGCGCACGGCGTTTCGTGTGTGTCGAAGGGACGGCGGTCGGCAACCCGGCCCTGCGCGTCGGCACTCACTTGACGCTCGGCGGCATGGGGCCGCGCTTCGACAATACCTACTACGTCGTCCGCGCGTGTCATCGCTGGGACGTAACGCGCGGCTATGAGACCGACTTTGAAGCCGAAAGTGCGTATTGGGGAGGCGGCTGATGCAGCGTCACGGTTTGTTCGACATTCCGACGCCCGGCACATTTGCCGCCAGTCATTTGGCGGAAGTCGTCTCCGTCGAAGATCCCGAAGGCTTGTCGCGCGCGCAAATCCGCTTGCTCAATTTCGACGGCGTGGGCGAGCAAGACGGGCCGGTGTGGGCGCGCGTGGCCGTGCCGTTTGCGGGCGACAATCGCGGCGCGTTCCTGCTGCCGGACGTGGGTGACGAAGTGCTCGTCACGTTTGTCAATGGCGACTCGCGTGTGCCCATCATCATCGGCGGCTTGTGGAACGGCAACGCCCAGCCGCCGGAATCGATCGGCGGTAACCGCATCGACCGCTGGACCATCGTGGGCAAGGCCGGGACGCGCATCGCGATCGTCGAGGAGACCAACGGCCGGGAAACGATCCGTTTCGAGACGCCGGGCGGGGTAAGCGGGGAGCTCACCGACAGCGGCGGCGGCAAGGTCGAATTCAAGACCACCACCTCCACCATCACGATGGATACGAGCGGCGTCTCGATCGATACGCCGG
>JBGTKH010000099.1:0-2877 GCA_041744735.1 Pirellulaceae bacterium
GTGCGTTGGCGGGCGACGAACTCGCAGTAATTGACTTACGCGCTGCCGCAGAAATTTGTGACGGGAAAGCAGCGGCATACTTCTCGGACATGCTGTCGTTGCTTGAAGGAGACGAGGCAGCACGCGAGCACGCGGTTCGTCTCATTGAATTCGCAATCAGTGAACGAGATCCTGTCGCGCTGCGCTCATTCAATTCGTTGAAGCTATTGGCGCCGCTACCTCGCCCGGCGTCGATCCGCGACTGCATGACGTTCGAGCGGCACTTGATCCAGGCCACGCGCACGGCCGCCAAGTGGCGCTGGCGCCCGCTGGCTGCCATTGACTCACTCATGGAAAAGATTTGCGGGCGCGGCTTTCTGCGAGTGCCAAGCGTTTGGTACGAGCGGCCGCTGTACTACAAGGGCAACCCGCGCAGCGTCATCGGGCCAGACGCCGACGTGATCTGGCCCGCTTACACCGAGCGTCTGGACTTCGAACTGGAGTTCGGCATCTTCATCGGCCGGCAGGGGCGGAACATCTCCGAGCAAGAGGCCGCGCGGTATATCGGCGGCTACACGATCTTCAACGACTTCAGCGCCCGCGACGTGCAGCTTCGCGAAATGCAAGGCCGGCTGGGTCCCGCCAAGGGAAAGGATTTTGACACGGGCAATTCGATCGGGCCGTATCTGGTCACACCTGACGAAGTGCCCGACCCGTATCGACTGACGATGGTCGCGCGAGTGAACGGCGAGGAGTGGTCCCGCAGCACGAGTGCCGAGATGCACTTCACCTTCGAGCAAATCATCGCCTACATTTCGCAGGACGAAACGCTGTATCCCGGCGACTTCATCGGCGCCGGTACGGCCCCCGGCGGCTGCGGGTTGGAACTGGACCGTTGGCTGGCACCGGGCGACGTGGTGGAGTTGGAAGTGCAGCAACTCGGCGTGCTGCGAAACCGCGTAGTAAGAGCTCGGCTCGGAGAGCCAAGCTACAGTTAGACCGCGTTACAGTTCCGACGGCGTAAACGCCTCGCCATCGTGCCGATTGACGAAGCGGCGGAACGAGTTGGGATCTAAGTCGTAGCGGACAATCCGCACCGAGCCATCGCAGAGCACCACGTTCATTCCCGACGGGTGAGCGGACCCGAAGTGCTGTCCTCCGACCAGCAGGATCGCGGCCGCCCCGGTAATGCCGCTGACGTCGCGGTCCTTGATTGGCACGTTGTATGAAGGCGACCAACCCCCGGTCAAGTATCCGCCGTTAACTGAAACCATGCCGGCCACGAACCCACCGCGGTAAACGTCCGTCTCTGGCCCCGCGGGGGCGCCGTACCATGTCCTCGCCAAACTCCGTTCTCCCACCATCATCGTGTTCGAGGTGCCGTCTAACACGCTGCTGACGTTGACCATTGGCACGTTCGTAACCGAGCGGCGAACGATACCGCTGAACGCCGAACCGGTGGGTACAGTGGTGGCGGTATGCACGCCGCGATTCGCCAGGTAATCGATTTGTGCCCGCTTGCCTACCGAACCGGGGACGTTCACGTCAAACACGACTCGCTTGCGGCGGGTCGGACAGAAAAATCCCGGCACGGGCGTGGCCTGAACCGTGGCATCGTTGGGGTGCTCATACAATGCCTGTTGTTCCAGGTAAGGCAGCACCTGATAAGCCCAACCCCAGGCTTGATCCTGGCCGATGGCAATCGACCCGTTAATGATCGTCCGAGGCGGGTCGGCCGCGTTACCGCCGGTGGGAAACTCTCCGCGCGTGTCGTGGTGAGTGGCGAATGCCAGACCAATTTGCTTAAGGTTGTTGATGCACTCGGTGCGGCGGGCGGCCTCGCGGGCGGCTTGCACGGCGGGCAACAGCAGGGCCACCAGGATGCCGATAATGGCGATGACTACTAACAGTTCGACCAGTGTGAAACCTGGCTGCCATCGTGAGATTCGTGCGTGCATTTCACTTCTCCGATTGTGCCCTACGGGTTTTCTGAAGTCTCACGACTTCAGCTACGGTTGACTCGGGTTTTCTGAATTCTCACGACTTCAGCTACGGTTGACTCGGGTTCCAGCCGCTGCGTTACGTGCCAGACGCGGGCTTATGGTTGGCGGCGAAGCTGGCCTTGGCGAACTCGTCATTGGACATCTCCAGAATCGTGCCGCTCGTGGTCAACACGTAGCGTGTGTTGTCGGCGCCTTGTTGCTCGTAGGCCAGGATGGTGGTGGACTCCGTAGCGCTGGGTTGTGCGCCCAAGATGATCACAAATGGCTGTTTGTCGCGCGGGGAGATCAGCACCTTGTCGGGCGCTTCGCCCATCTCCACGGCGTGCAGATCCGCGAGCGTCGATCGCAACTCCTCCAGATCGCGAGGCGGCCGGTTGTGGAAGCCAACGATCGTCCAATACGCCTTACCTATCGACCGCAAGTTCGCCTTAACCGGATCTTCCTCAAAGCGCGGCGAGGAGCACCCGGAGAGCAACCACGCGCAAATCAATAGCGCAAGACAGCAAACAACTTTCCAGCGAATCATCAGGTGTGTTCCAAGTTTTGCAGGGTCCGCCATCGCGGATATGGCGCCGCTCGCTTCTGTCGAACAAGCCTGCGCCGGCAGGATGAATATTATTTAACCCGCGACAGCCTATGCATGTCAACAGAATTCTACTGCGGTTAACCAAACAGGCCTGGGATCAAGGTGCCTTCGCGGACGATCATCACGGGTCGGCCGGTGTTGGTCTGGTATTCCTTTTGATGGTCGATGCCCAGGCTGTGATAGAACGACGCGGCGACTTGGTCTGGCGTGATCGGATCGCCGGCGGGGCCCATGCCTTTGTCGTCGCTGGCACCGATCGCTTGTCCGCCGCGGATGCCACCGCCGGCCAACAGCACGAACATGGCTCGC
>JBGTKH010000100.1:0-6923 GCA_041744735.1 Pirellulaceae bacterium
CGTTCAAAATTCAAAATTGCTGGGGAGTTCGCTATTCCATTGGCAAACTCGATTCCCAGCAATTTTGAATTTTGAACGACTGACCCGTGCTCGCTGGCGCTGCGTCATTGACCAGCCGCTCACCAACCAAACGTCTTGACTTACGGGACGAGATACCGCGTAATGAAAGGCACCGAAAGGGCGGTGGGATGAGCGTCGAACGATTTTTTAAGTGCGTCTCGTGGATCGGCATCTTGGCGTTGGCAGCTTCGCTGTCGGTCTCAATTTCTGCGAACTCGGCGATTGGTCAGGACGACAATCTCACAGCCCGCGTCGCTCAACTCATTCGCGACTTGGACGCGGATCGCTTTGCGATTCGTCAAGCGGCGCACGAGCGGCTGATTGAGATCGGCGACCGGGCGCTGCCGCAAGTGATGGCGGCGACCAAGAGCGAAGCCCCCGAAACTCGTTTTCGCGCGAAGCAAATCGCCCGCAGAATTCGATATCGGTCGCTGCGGCAAGGCTTCGCCGAACTATCTCAGAAGCCCGACGAGCAAATCGATCTCGAAACGGGCATGTGGCTCATCGCTCGCATCATCCACCCGGAGATTCGCCGAGACGAACTTGGCAGGCAGTTGGATGAGCTCGCAGCGCTCGTAAGAAAGCGGCTGGGGGAGGGCGTCGAGCCGGCGACAACGGATCCGCGGCGAGTCGTCGAGGCCATCGCGCAAGTGTTGTTTGTCGAGCAACAGTTCAGCGGCAACGCAGCCAACTACGACGATCCCGACAACAGTGCGCTCGACCGCGTGCTGGCGACTCGCAAGGGCCTGCCGATCCTGCTGTCGCACGTCGTCATCGCGGTGGCCGGCCGCTTGAAAGTGCCCATCGTTGGCTTGGCGACGCCGGGGCGCTACATGGTCAAGTACGACGGCACGCTCTCCCCCGACGGCTTTGCCAGGGACGACATCATCATCGATCCGTACGGCGGCAAGGTCCTGTCCGTCGACGAGCTGCCGTCGATCATCTCCGGCTTCGACCCGAGCCGGCATCTTCAGCCCGACAGCAAACGTGCGGCCCTGATTCGCATGCTGCGCAACCTGGCCTCGGATCTTGCCGGTGTGCAGGAATTCGAGAAAGCGGAACAAGCGGAAACGTTCGTGTCGTTGCTGGAATCGACGCCGCCAAAGGACGATGCTCCATGAGTTTCTGGGCAGTGGCGTCTTATGTGGAAAGCGTTGATGCCGTGCGCAAATGGCCGGACTAAGAGACAGGCCGCGTGAACTCTTGCTCGTAGAACCGATACGCCGTTTCGTGCATTCCGAGCGAATGATAAGTTTGCCGCGCGGCTGCGTTGTCCTGTTCGACGTACAGCCGCAGACCGCAGACTTCGACGCGCTGCCGCGCCTGTTCCGTTACGTGCTCGAGTAGCTTCCGAAACACGCCTCGGCGACGAAACTGCGGTTTGACGTACACGCTCTGAATCCACCAAAAGCAGCCGTTGCGCCAATCGCTCCACTCGTACGTGACCATCAAACAGCCTGCGATGTCTCCGTCGATTTCGGCGATCAGATAAAAACCCATCTCCGATCGATCAAACAATCCGCGGACACCGGCCGAAACGACCGACTGCGGCAGTCGCTTGCCCTCCGTCTCGTCGGCCATTGCGATGTTGAATGCGACGAGCGCGTCTTCATCTTCCCGCGTGGCCAAGCGAATTTTGATTGTGTTGGACATCACGCACTCCGGAAGCCCCCAACGAAAGTTGGGGGAGTCGTCACTCAAAAAACCAACAACAAACACCGACCGATGCAGCATAGAAGCCCCCGACGAAAGTCGGCGGGAGACGTCACTCCCGCGAATCGTCGTAAGTTGATCGAGCGACTGCTCCCGCTCACTTTCGTAAGGGGCTTCCGATATTTACATTTTGACACCGTTTAAATGGCCGCAGGCTAGGTTTTCGAGTGATCACTCCCGCCGACTTTCGTCGGGGGCTTTTGCGCGTCCTAATTAACCTAATTGCCGCGTTGCGAAGTCTCCCGCTTCTACTTTCCCGCACGCACACCGACCTGTTTCGACCAAACGTCATATTTAGCGACAAGTTGGCTAACCTTGTCGGGCAACTGCTTGGCGAGATCGTTCAGTTCGGTGCGGTCCTCTTTCACGTGGTACAACTCCCACGAGCCGTTGCCGGCGGCGACCAGTTTCCAATCGCCTTGGCGGACGGCGCGATTGCCAAAGTGCTCCCAACACAACGCATCGTGACCGGCCCGCTGCTGGCCTTGCAGGATCGGCAGCAGGCTCTTGCCTTCCAGCGGCTGGACGGTTTTCTCCCCGACCTCCTCTGGATAGTTCGCGCCAGCGACATCCACGCACGTGGCCATCAGGTCGATCACGTGACCCACTTGATCCGTCATCGTGCCGCTCTTGATCGCGGCGGGCCAGTTGGCGACCAGCGGCGTGGCGATGCCCCCTTCGTGTACCCAATGTTTGTAACGGCGGAACGGCGTGTTGCTGGCGTTGGCCCAGTTCTTTCCGTAAGCCAGAAAACTCTCCTTGGGGCCCGGCGGCGTGCCGGGGACTTCGCTGCGCTCCGGGTTCTCATGACAGCCACCGTTGTCGGCCAGGAACATGACCAGCGTGTTCTGCTCGGCGCCCACATCCTTCACCTTTGCCATGATTCGGCCGATCCCTTGGTCCACGCGGTCGATCATCGCGGCGTACACGGCCATCTTCAAATCGAAGTCGCGTTTTTCCTTGTCGCTCAGTTTGTCCCACGGCTGAGCGTCCAGCGGCGACAGCGGCCAACGTTTGTCGACGATCCCCATCTCGATCATCCGCGCGTGACGCTGCTCGCGCAGCTTCTCCCAACCGGCCACGTACTTTCCCTGATACTTGGCGATGTCCTCGGGCCAAGCGTGGATCGGCCAATGCGGCGCGGTGTAGGCCACGTACAAGAAGAACGGCTCGGCCTTGCCGCCGTACTGGTCCACCATCTTCACCGCGTGGTCCGAAATCGCGTCGGTCATGTAGAAGCTGCCGTCGTCGGGCGGCGTGTACGGTTGATCGTCCAACGCCATCTTCCGGCCGCCGTCCAGTTTCCAATAATTGCTGGCCCCGCTGATCAGGCCGAAGTAATGTTCAAAGCCGCGATCGGTCGGCCAGCTCGGGCGGCTCTCGCCCACGTGCCACTTGCCCGACATCGCCGTGTGGTAGCCGGCCGAGCGCAGCACTTCGGCAATCGTCACGCAGCGGTCGTTCAAATAACCTTGATACGCCGAGACCGAATCGGTGCCCCCCTTGCCCGAAACCATCCCGCCCATGCCGGCTTGATGCGGGTACAGCCCCGTCAGCAGCGCCGCTCGCGTCGGACAGCAGCGGGCCGCGTTATAGAACTGAGTGAACCGCAACCCGCCCGCCGCCAGCCGGTCGAGATTCGGCGTCTGGATTTCGCTGCCGTAGCAACCGATGTCGCTGAAGCCCATGTCGTCGCACATGATCAGCACGATGTTCGGCCGAGGTGCGTCCGCGGCGTTAGTTTCGTTCGCTCGCATTGCGATGAAGAGCGCGAGAAGAATCGCGGCGGCTGGAATCGGCCACTGTTTCGTTCCCATCAATTGCGTAATTCTCATCAGCGCGTTCTCCCATAAACATCGCACTTCACAATCCGCATTCTCGCACCGCTCGAATGTAGAGTTATGTTAGAAGCCAGCGGCGTGGCTGGCAACCTTGCCGGCAAAGCCTACAGTTGGTGGCTGGCCGGCGGCGGCATCAAACCGGGCACCGTCTACGGAGCCACCGACGACTTCGGCTGGAACATCACCGACAACCCCGTCCACGTGCACGACATGCAAGCCACCCTGCTGCACCTCTGCGGCATCGACCACACCCGCCTAACCTTCCGCTACCAAGGCCGCCAATACCGCCTGACCGACGTCCACGGGAATGTGGTCAAAGGCATCCTCGCCTGATGCCAAGTGACTTCTAGCGATCGGGTAGCTGGGCTTCTCTTCGGTTAGTCTCCAGACAGTGCCTGCCTACTGGGAAAAACCACGGCGAACTCGGAAATGTCGTCTAAGCTTCGAAGGTCTGCCGATTGTCCGGTGACTGCCTGAAAACGGACGCTAAACTCAAAAGCGGCGACGGCTAGCCAATAAGGAAGGCGGTTGTTCCCAATGAGCCATAGTGGCAGTTCATATTCAATCGTCGTTTCGAGCAAGCCGATCATGCATTGTTCGAATTCATGCTCGACCGTCGATTCACCCGCTTCTTTCATCTCACTCGGAACAACGAGTTTGTTAGCCAATTCTCGAGAGCCAACATCGGTTCGCCCAATCTCTTGAGTCTTATCGAGCAATCGAGCGAAATCGGCACGAACCGATTCAATGTTCGCCAGTGCAGGTAGCGTGACTACCGCCATTCGCGCGTACTCGTCGTAAAGCTTGGCCGATCGAATAACAGGCTGCAACACTTCAGCAACTGTCGCGGCGGCGGAACGCATTGATTCGATGGCCTCCTGGCTAGGTCGCATTGCGACAGACGCTCGGGTGAACGCCTCGTGTAGCTTGGCCGTTTGCGCAACGGGCTGCAAAACTTCGGCGATTCTCGCGATGGCGGGGCGCATTGATTCGATGGCCTCCAGGCTAGGTCGCATTGCAACAGCCGCTCGGGCGAACGCCTCCTGTAGCTTGCCCGTTTGCGCAACGGGCTGCAAAGTTTCGGCGATTCTCGCGATGGCGGGGCGCGTTGATTCGATGGCCTCCAGGCTAGGTCGCATTGCGACAGCCGCTCGGGCGAACTCCTCCTGTACCTTGACCGTTTGCGCAACGGGCTGCAAAGCTTCGGCGATTCTCGCGATGGCGGGGCGCATTGATTCGATGGCCTCCTGGCTAGGTCGTATTGCGACAGCCGTTCGGGCGAACTCCTCGCGTAGCATGGGCGCTTGCACAACAGGCTGCAAAACTCCAGCAATTCTCGTGACGTCGAAACAGACTGCTTCGATGGTCGCGATTTCCGACTTCGCCGCAATTGCAGTCGCCATTTTTTCGATGGTAGCCATTAGCGATTATTCCTCTGGGTCCGTTTCGGGGTGTTCCGAGTCAGCCGACTTCACGAACAAGTCTGACGATACGTTGAAGTACCGAGAGAACTTTTGGATGTTCCCGACACTAATGCGGCGGCGACCAGCAAGTATCTCCGAAATGACGGAGCGCGGAACGTTGGTTTCCGTGGCAAGGTTTGACTGGTTGATGCCGCGTGCCTCGATAAGGTGCTGTAGCATCTCGGCTGCCGATACGTTCGGCGTCGGAAACTCTCGAGATTCGTACTGTTCGACAAGCATCGACAGCATCTCGAGCATTTCGCTCTGGCTGCGCGTCAAACGAGGCATGCTCATCAGTCGGTCGATGAGGTTGTATGTTCGCTGTAGCGCCGACTGCGAGTTGATCGGTCGCGGTTCGAATTCAAGCAGCAAATCCGCGTAGCTAGGGCTTTTTTCGGTCATAATCAGCAGTCCTTCTTCCAATGATCTTTGTCGTATTCGGCATGCGTCAAAAAGTGCTTGACAAACAGTGTCCCATTCGTCCACTGATTAACATATGACACTCTGACAATCAGCCGGTACTTGTTCCCGCAAACGTTGAACACCAGACAGCGACCAACCTGATCCACGGTGGGATAGTCGGCCTTAACGTCTTCGACTTTTTCCCACCGAGCCCTTTGAGCACGTGCCCACCACGCGTCGAGCCAGTTCTTCGCATCCGCATGTTTACTCTGGGCATCGGCGATCGCGCGGCGAGCTAAGATGTGCATCCTTTCTTCCTTTCTCGGTTAACGAACGTCCGTTACTCCACAATTGTGTTCGCAGATTGCGAACATGTCAAGTGCAATTGGCAGGAACATGCGGCAGGGGTGAAATACTCCATTCGCTTGCACCCATGCTGGCCAACACGCAAGACGTGTGTGGCACTGGCCTTCGCCAGTGTTTCGGCGTCCGGGAAGATGTACCGTGTCGCGGTGCGTCGTCGAGATCCGCGTAAGGTTCCGCTACCAAGACCGCCAAGACCGCCTGACCGGCGTCCACGGCCACGTCGTGCATGGAATCCTCGCGTGATACACAAGTGGTCCGCAGTCTTCCTCCGGCCGCCATCCCTCGTTCCAAGGCTCCGCCGCTTTGTCACCGGACGGCGGAGCCGAGAAGACAGTGGGTTCCGAGACAGAGCGTGGGAACCAGGTAACCGGCCGCACACGGCACGGCAGGCAAGTGACTTCGATCACCACACTTTACACTCGCGAACTATCTCGCTCGCCCGTGTACAGCTTCGAATCCGGCGGGCCTTGGCAACTGACGACCAGCATCCCTTGCGGCCCGGCCACGGTGCCGTGCATTTCGCCGGCCGGTATGAACACCACGTCTCCCGGCCCGATCGGCGTCAGCTTCTCGCCTTCCTTGAACCAGCCGGAACCTTCGAGCACGAAGAACACGTCTTCCGAACTGTCGTGCTGATGCTGCGGGAATTCCGCGCCTGCTGCGTAACGGATGTAGTTAAACGTCACGTGCCGTGCACCCATTGCCGGCGAAACGAGAACCTTGGATTGTGTGCTGCCCATCGAAAACGGTTTGCCGTCGCGGTGGACGTTTAAGATGGCGGCCATCGTGGTCTCCTTGATAATATTGAATCGTCGTTCAGTCTCTGCACTTTAGGCCATCGCCTGGTTGGTGTTGGCGATTATAAGCAGAGGCTGAGGATGTTGGCGACTAGGTCGCGGAATTTGTGTGTGTCGGGGGTGCGGGGCAGAACCGCAAGAAATTGTTTTTCCAGCATTTCTCGGCCGATGGCGCGGCGACGGTCGGCGTGCGAGGGGCGGCGGTCGGGGTTGTCCCAGGGTCGATTGCTGCGATCGGTCAACGCGGGCTTCGCCTGGTCCCAACAACACAACTCCACCAG
>JBGTKH010000101.1:0-7642 GCA_041744735.1 Pirellulaceae bacterium
GCCGCAGCCGCTCGTCGTCCGGTGTAGAAGAAGGTACCGGCTCGACGACCCCGCCCGGCGCGTTTTGCGATCCGCAAAAGCGACACACCAGCACGATCTCCGACCAGCGCGCATCAATCGGCGCCCCGCAGGTCTCGCAGAAGTTCACGCGCATACTCACCTCGCTCATCAAGCGTGAATATAGCACTGTTGCCATCGCTTGTCAGCAAAATAGATTGCGCCGTGTCGTAGCAAACTCGAGACGATTATTCATCGACGCCATCGATGCAGTCGCGACGGTCGTCGCTGCGGCAGGTGAAGGGAGTACGCACGTAACAATTGGAACATGGAGGCATCATGGTAACGATTCCGTCGTCTGCGTCAGTTCGACTCGGTTGCCATCCGGATCTTCGACGACCGCACGGCGTCCCCACGGTGAATCGCGCGGTTCGGAGAGAACGTTGACCTTTTGTTGTCGAAGCAAGTCGAGTACGCGGTCAACCGAAGATAGCCGAAAACCGAGCCGCGTGTTGCCTGTTGGTGACGTTCCTCGACAGGGATAAATCTCGAATACAACTGCTCCCAATTCGGCCGCATAATGCTCAGGACCCGATCCGTGTTTCTCCTGTTTGAACGTCATGCCGAGGCAACGGTAAAAATCCTTTGCCGCTTTCACGTCACGCGAATAAACGACGACTAAGTTCAAATCCACATCCTGGCAGGATGAACAATCATGAATTGGTTCCGACACGAGGTTGCGCAATTGATCCGCCGCGGGAGCAAAGTCCCTGAAGGTGAAACGGTAACCTGTGGTGAAGCCATCATCCCGTTGCACTTTGTCGACGCCAAATCCGCTCGCGGGAGTGTACGACATAACAAACAGGTGACCGTCCACCGTGTGAACGTCAAGCATTGCTCCGCCGCTTGGAAAGCCATTCAGTTCGACTTTGCTTCCGACCAATTCGGCCTTGATGCTCTCCGCGAGCGCAGCCATTTGATCTGTCACAGCGTCGTTCATTTCTCGAACTCCACGTTTCCAGTTAGCTTGTTTGTAATTCGCAGTCCGCCATCTGCGTCGATTTCAATTCGGTGTGCGCGCGTGACCGCTAGAATGCTTCCGTCGTTGCGTCGCGAAACGTGGTCGTCTAGCGGACAATACATTCTACCGTCTGGCATCGGTGGTGGCGGAGGCGGGATCTGCTTCGCGACGCCGCTTAGTTCATCTTCAACCGCGTCCAACACGTCGCAAAGTTGCCGAAAGGCCGCGTCCGCCGACTCCGCACGTGGCAGAGCGCGAAGCCGCCGGTACAACTCATCAAGTCGCTCACGAATCGTCTGCTTATCTTCACCAGGCATTTGCGCATTGTAACCGAATGCACACGAGTCGTACTCGGTGTCCAGCAATAGCACAAGTCGATGGAAAGTCTTGTTTGAACACCTGCGGCCATGCCGCGCCACCGGCCCATGACGCTCCACCGTGCATCGGTCGGTTACGGGACCTCGTTCCCACGAAGTTCTTGTTGCAATGCGCGTACTCTGGGATCAGTGTCACGAGCCAAGCCTTAAGATCGGAATTGTGGGCTGCGAGTTCGATCAAATTTGGGACGGGCTTTTTTGCGAACAGCTCAACGGAATCAGCAGCCCCTTCGGCCATAGCGGTGAGCAGACAGTTCACGTAGCCAGGGACACCCGTCCACTCTCGCTGGTAACGTACCATCTTTTTGATCCAAGTTGTCGGTGAATGGCAACCTAAACGGAACGCGCATCACCGAACAGACGACCTAGACTTCCGCAACCGTGGGAATCTTGAAGCCGTTGCGGTTGGCATCTTTCAGCAGGGCGTTGGCTTCGGCGGCGTGGTCGCCGGTGTGGCGTTCGGTTTGGGGGTCGTAGGTGAGCCAGGGGCCGACGATGTAATGGTTTCCGTTTTCGGGAATGCCGACACCCTTGCTCATGATGTCGTGCAGTCGCAGGAAATGTTCGGTGGCGTCGGGGTTGTCGGCGAAGCCGCCGGCTTTGGCGTTGAACGGGACGCTCTGGCCCAGGCGATACGAGTTGTTCATCAGGTGTCCCAGCACGCAACCGTAGTGGGCTGCCAGCGCGTTGCCGTTGGCCATCGATGGGTCGCCGGCTCGGCAGGCGGCGATGAAGCTGCCCCAGTTGCCACCGGGTGTGACTTTGCCTGCCGGGACGGAAACTTTTTCGCCGTCCTTCGCACCCTTGGCGTAGTACAGGCCGCGGACAATCCGGCCGCCGTCTTCGAAGTAGTATTCGTTTTCGACCTGACTCTTGTAGCCCGAGTAATTCACGTTGCGAACGTTGAAGAACACGTATTGGCCGTTGGGATACTCGGCGATCCCGAACATCGTGTTGGGCGTTTCACCTTGATCGTTCCACTGGAAGCGGCCGCCTAGGGCCATCACGCGGACCGGATGCGTTTGATCGGTGTTAAGCGCCCAGCGAGCAATATCCAACTGGTGCGTGCCCTGGTTGTTCATGTCGCCGTTGCCGGTCTTCCAGAACCAGTGCCAGTTGTAATGCACGTAGTTGCCATGGAAGTCGTCGATATT
The DNA here is from genome assembly GCA_041744735.1 of Pirellulaceae bacterium. Classification (GTDB taxonomy): domain Bacteria; phylum Planctomycetota; class Planctomycetia; order Pirellulales; family Pirellulaceae; genus JBGTKH01. The sequence goes on from JBGTKH010000101.1 coordinate 2,550, forward strand.
GGCGGGGCCGCGCCACAGGTTCCAATCGAGGTTGCTGGGGGGCGAGCCGACGGACTTCTGGCCAATACTGCCGCGCGGTTTGCAGCAGTAGCCGTACGAGATCTTTAGCTTGCCAAACTTGCCCGCCTGAATCGCTTCGTGCAGACCGGCGATACCGGAACTGCTGCGACTTTGTGTGCCGTGCTGCACGACGACTCCGTATTTCTTCTGAGCTTCGACGGCCACGCGGCCCTCGTCGCAGTCGTGGCTCATCGGCTTTTCCACGTACACGTGCTTGCCCGCCTGAGCGGCCCAAATCGTAATCAGCGAGTGCCAATGATTCGGCGTCGCGACCGAGATGGCATCGACGGTCTTGTCGTCCAACGCTTCGCGGACGTCGCTCACTCCCTTTGGTGACTTGCCGCGGCTCTCCAAGTTTTTCAGCGCGTTGCTCAAAACATTCGTGTCGGGATCGATCACGTATGCAATCTCGACGTTGGGCTGTCCCAGCCAGCCGTCCATGTGGCTCTTGCCACGGCCGTTCAGACCCGCGACGGCAATCCGCAGCCGGTCGTTAGCGCCGATGATTTTGCCGGATGCCGCGGTGCCGGTGATGAGCAACGAGGCTCCGGCCGCGGCGGACGTGGTCATCAGAAAGCTGCGTCGAGTGATACGTGACATTTCGTTTCTCCGATGTTTGGAAGCCGAGGTTGGTGGTCTGACGTAAACGGGCGAATAGATGATAAACGATTGATCCGTGGATTACAAACGGTTGTCCCTCGCGGTAGCGCACTACCTCCCTCGCTAACGTTTCGGGTTATTTCGTCGCGCGCCGGCAAGAGCAGCGCCACCAGCAAGCCGATGATGGCGATCACCACGAGCAACTCAACCAGCGTAAACGCCCCGCGGCGCCGAACGGTGCGCCGCGCGAAACAAAAACTGTGACTCATACAGCAACCCCTCAAGAAGCATGATTGTTCGTGGCCGCTGGCAACCGTCCCATCACGGACCAGACCTCTTGCACAGATTCGCCGTGGCAGGCGAAGAGGCGGTCGTAGAGGTTTACGGTGGGGTCGCAGTGCGGGATGATAAATTCCAAACGGTCGCCGAGTTGGATGGGTCGGCTGGGGGATTCCAGGTTCAGGATGCCGAACTCGTCGCCGCCGAAACGGTAGGTGACGCCGTCGAGGTCTTTGGGTTCGGGGCCGAACGCGCGGTCGGTGGCGAAGGCTTTGATGCCGGCGTCCAGCGTTACGCGGTCGGCATGGTTGGCGCTGACGACGGTGGTCAGTACGGTCAGCGACGGGGCAAAGTCCTCGTACACGTCGCCGCCGCGGCCGCCGATGCGGCGATAGTCGACGTCCATGAAGACATACGAGCCAACCTGTAATTCCGTGACGCCTGCCAATTCCGAATCGATGTTATACGTGCCGGTGCTGCCGCCGGAGAGGATTTCGGCGGGCAGCGAATGCTTCAGCAGCAAGTCGCGCGTTTCGGCGGCTTGCGACATGGCTTCGTGCGAGTACGCGCGGCGAGCCTCGAAGCCGACGACGTGCGACGAACTGCCGGAATACGACTGTACGCCGCGCAGCTTTAGGTTCTTGTACTTGGCGACGGTTTGGGCGAGCTTTAGAGCCGGCTCGCCGGGCAGCACGCCGGTGCGTTGATCGCCGACGTTCACATCGACCAGCACGTTCAACGTTTGGCCCGCGACGGCGGCGGCTTGCTGATACAACTCGGCGGCTTTGGCACTGTCCAGGGCGACCGTCAAGCTGGGGTCGTGCTCGAGCAGCCGCACCATGCGCTCGATCTTTTGCGGCGTGACAATCGGCGACGTGAGCAGCACGCCGCGCACGCCGCCGGCCACCATCATTTCGGCTTCGGGCACGGTCGCCACGGATATGCCCAAGGCGCCGGCGCTGATTTGTCGCCGGGCGACTTGCACACATTTGTGCGTTTTCGCATGCGGGCGCAGGGACTTGCCGGCGGCTTTGGCATGGGCCGCCATTTTCTGCACGTTGGCATCGAAGCCGTCCAGGTCCAACAGCAACGCGGGGGTCGGCAGATCGTCTTTCGTCAAGCCAGTCACTTTTCCCTCGCGGCCGATTTGATCCATCACGCTGTGCCCCGCTCCGCGCCGTTTCGCCGCAGGGTTTTCGTCGGCCAATGCTGCATTCATCATCACACCTCCCACCGCCAACCCGGCGGGTAACGTCGCCAGAAAGTTTCGCCGCGATGCGAACATGGTCGGGTTCCTTCTGATTCGTTGACAAATAAGGCAACTCAGTTTAGCAGGCGGACCTCACGGCGCTCAACAAGAAAACTGGAATACAATGCAAAGCAGATCGCGTCGGAGCGGAATTCGTGAGAATTCCGAAGTTTCACAACTTCGGCTACGTTTGGAAACGCGGCCGAATGAAAAATGCTTGACGAACGCGGCGGCGAACTCCATAGTAGCGGCGGGCAACACGAAAGGAGATCGTCCAGGTCCATGTTCCACGTGTACGCACCGTTTCGGGGGTCGGCACTGGTTCGTCCTGCCACTGCACTCTTTGCCAGGCTTAATCCCACGCTGGTATTGCATAGATGTTCGCATTATGCTGTTACTTATCTGGGCATCGGTTTGTCGTCGTCGTCTCTTACAGTCAGTTGACGGTTGGCATTCGTAGTGTGTGCGCCGAAGTCAGGAGTCGCGTTTATGTCCTCGGTTCGCAGGTGGCGCGGGTTCACGTTGGTCGAGTTGCTCGTGGTCATTGCGATCATTGGCATCCTCGTGGCGTTGTTACTGCCGGCGGTGCAGGCGGCGCGCGAGGCGGCGCGGCGCACGCAGTGCAGCAACAACTTGAAGCAATGGGGCCTGGCCCTGCAAACCTATCAGGACGTGCAGCGCAGCCTGCCGATCGGCATGACGACTACGCCGCGGCACACCTGGGTTGTGAGCGTATTGCCGCAGCTCGAGCAAAGTGCCATCTATGACTCCTACAGTCAAATCACGCCGTTTTGGCAACCGCCCAATACCGTCAGCAACTCGCCCACGGGCCTATTGAATACACAAGTGCAGCCCTACTATTGCCCCGACGATCGCAAGGGATATTGGCGCGGCGACCAGTATTGGCGGACGCGCGGCAACTACGTCGTGAATTTCGGCAACACACGCGTGGCGGGCGGTGCGGCCTCGGCGCCGTTTGCGTTCAACAAGTCGATCCGATTGCCGGAGATCACCGACGGCACGTCGAATACGATGCTGATGGCGGAAGTTATCATGGCCAACATCGACACCCAATGGGATTGCCGCGGCGACATTCACAACGACGACGACGGTTCCTTCTTCGCCACCGTGAACACGCCGAATTCGGGTGTGGACAATTGCAAGATCTGCACACCTTCGCCCAGCACGCGCATTCCGCCGCCCTGCACAGCCGCGCCCGGCGCCGCCACGCGGTTCGATAATACGGCTGCCGCTCCGGCCGTTTCCTCACGCAGTTTGCATCCCGGCGGCGTGCAAGTGGGAATGGGCGATGGCTCGGTGCGATTCGTACGTTCGAACATAGCTCTGGCGATTTGGCAAGCCGCAGGTTCATCGGCGGGTGGCGAGTCGACGGAGTTGCCGTAGGGAGAATTGAATCATGGAATTCATTGCGCGTTGTTTCAAAAGTGTCGCCTCGTTGCTGCTGGTACTATTTGCTGTTGCGCTGTGCGTGATTGCCGGATGCGGCCCCTCCAGCAGCACCGTGTCAGGAAAGGTGACGCTGGACGGCCAGCCGCTGGCCAACGGTTCCATATCGTTTACGCCCGAGGACGGTCAGACGGCGACGGCCGGAGCGGCCATAACAAACGGGGCCTACACGGTCGAATTGCCACCGGGCAAGAAGCGCGTAGAGATTTCTGCCACGAAGGTTGTCGGCCAGGTCCGGGCATACGAAGGCGACCCGAATAGTCCCATGATGGACGACGTGCGGCCGATTGAATTCACTTCGAAGTCGCCGATGACCGTGGACATCGCAGCCGGCGAGAACCAGCACAATTTTGAACTGCAGTCGGTACAATGACGGCATGACTAACCGCAGTCCCATCATCACCGTTCAGCAGCACATCCTGCAGGAACAGCGGCGGTTTCCCGGCGTGTCGGGTGAGTTTTCGTGGCTACTGTCCGGGATCACGCTGGCCACGAAGATGATCCAGGCCCAGGTGCGGCGGGCGGGCCTGACAAACATCCTGGGCGCGCACGGCGAAGTGAACGTGCAAGGCGAGGCGCAGCAAAAGCTGGACGTGTACGCCAACGAAGTGCTCTTGCACTGTTTGAGTCTGCGCGAGAGCGTGGGCATCTTGGCGTCGGAAGAGAACGAGTGTCCGGTGATTGTGCATCATGGCTCGTCGAGCGCGAAATACGCGGTCGTGTTTGATCCGCTGGACGGCTCGTCGAACATCGACGTGAACGTCAGCGTCGGCACGACGTTTTCCATCTTGCGGCGGCCCGACGATGCGTCGCTGGATGACGTGACCAAGTGGGTCCTGCAGCCCGGCACCAAACAGGTCGCCGCCGGTTACGTCGTCTACGGCTCTTCAACCATCTTGGTCTACAGCGCCGGCAACGGCGTGCACGGCTTCACGCTGGAACCGTCGGTCGGTGCCTATGTGCTCAGCCACGAAAACATCCGCATGCCGCGGCAAGGCAAGTACTATTCGGTCAACGAAGCGTACCGCGACTTTTTTCCGCCGCCCTATGGTACGTATCTGGATCGGCTGCGGACCGGAGCGCTGGGGCATCGTTACGCGTCGCGCTACATCGGCTCGATGGTCTCCGACTTTCACCGCACGCTGCTCAAGGGCGGCGTGTTCGTGTACCCGCCCACGGTCGATCATCCCGAAGGCAAGCTGCGGCTGTTGTACGAAGCGAACCCGGTCGCGTTCATCGCCGAACAAGCCGGCGGTGCAGCCAGCGACGGGACGCGGCGAATTCTGGAGATCGAGCCCGATAGCATTCACCAGCGTACGCCGCTAATCGTCGGCGGTGAGTCCGAGATGACCGAGTTCCAGCGTTGTATGCGCGAATGTGGATGAGGCTAGAGCGCACTTCGAATCCGTAGCTGCACTCGCCAGAGTGCGGACGGATG
>JBGTKH010000102.1:0-8100 GCA_041744735.1 Pirellulaceae bacterium
AGCTCTTGCCGCGCTCCGCCACCCAACAAACGCCCAAAGCTCTTGGCGAAAGACGCTGGTGTGCGACCCCGATCAGCATCTCCCTGTTGACTATTTGGTGCTCCGAGGCATAGTCCAACATGCAGCCACGGCCGAATGGCAATCTCCCGCCCTGATTCAAGTTCGTAAAGTTTCTTTCGGAATTGATGGCCGAAAATCCACGCCGGATAGTTTGCGATGACGCCGCCATCCACGTAATAACTTTCTTCGGGAGAGTGTCCAAAACTGACCGGTTGAAAAAAAACGGGAAACCCCGCTGATGCGCGAACAGCACGCGCTATGGACCAGTTTGCATAATTCGGATCGGTCGAACAAACGAGTTCAAGCCGCCGTTTCGTCACGTTCGTAACGGGTAAAAACAACGGCCTTAGAGGAGTTGCCGTCGTCAACGTCGCGAAGTCGCCAAACGTGACCTTTTCTGACCGTGGTCGATTGCGTTGAAGAAGCCTTTGGGCGTTCTCGTCCAAATTCGGTGCCGTGCGCAACCATCTATCGAGGGTGTCAACCATGACCTCCCCCCGAAACAGACCACGATACTGCAAAAGGGGCCACAATTGCTTACCCGATTCTCGAGCTTTACCAAAAGTTGGTAGCCACCAGAACCAATGACGGCGCTTCGTAATCACTTTCTCGGCTTCCGCGAGCAGTGTCTCGAAACGCTGCCTAAGCACAAGAAACGCTTTGAAATCGAAGGCATTGTTATGCGCATCCTTCTCGAACGGCCCCATCAATTGCGTGATCTGTCCTTGATCCGCGAGCTCACAAAATTTCTCTCTGATTTCTGCTGGCGAGTAGCCGGCCCAATGCAGCGTTGCAATGATCGCTCCCGCTGATGTGCCTGCCAACGCAATCGGAGCGATTCCAGACTCAATAACCGCCTGAAGTTGCCCAAGCAGGTTGAATCCGAAGGCCCCACCGCCTTCAATCGTAACGACTGCCAAGAGCGGAAATTTAGCCATGAGTGCGGTCACCATCCGAAGTCGGCGAAGAATGTCATCGGGAGCTGCAAACGGCTAGTGATACAATAATCGATATGTCGCATCATCACAAGCAACGTTTTCATCGTGGCCAGCGGCATCGTCCGTTTCTCTGGTATTCCATCTTGGGTCGCGGCGATGGTGTCTTCCTGTTCGTGTTGAGCGAGTCTCGCCCGACTTTGCCCAGAGGCACCGCTCAATAATACCGTGTGAGCGTGAAGCGGGCCTGGGTGGGGTCGAGCGTGCGGATGAGGAAATCGTTTTCGAAGAATTTTTTGGCGTCGTCGCGGGGGAGGAAATCGTTTTCAAAGAACGTTTCCGCGGCGTCGCGGGAACCGAAGACGTTGAAGACGTCGACGGCGAAGTCCCATTGGCCGCGACGCCAGCCGACCTCCAGATTCGCCACCTCGACCGAACTGGAGCGGTCGCTGTTGTCTTCCACCAGCGGGCGCGGGCTGAAGTGGCGGAACCAGAGCCGGCCGTAGAGGCCGTTGTCCAGTCGCATCGTCGGGCCGGTGCTCAAGATGCTGCTCAGCGATTGCGGGATGCGTTTGCCGTTGGTGAACCGGACGTGAGCCCACGCCCAATCGACGTCCCATGTCAGCCAATCGAACAGATAGAACGAGTTGTTCCACTCCACGCCGTAACGGCGGCTGGGGCCGCGGGCCTCGAACGCGCCTTCTTCAGCGTCGAAGACCATCTCCGACTGAAACTCTTGATACCACACGGCGACGGTTGTGTCCCAGCCGTCGCACGCTTCCCTGCGCAGCCCGACCTCGGCACTTTCGGTGCGGGCCAACGCGGTCGTGGGCATCATCCGATCGAACAGTCCGCGGGCGTCGTTGCTGTGAAAGCCTGTGCCAAGGTTCAGGAAATACTCGGTGTCGGCCCACGGACCAAGGACCAAGGAGAACTTTGGGTTGACGAGCCCAGCCGACCGATCGCCGCTGCCGGTGCGGTCGAGCAGGTTGACGACATCGAATTGAAATATGTCACCGCGCACGCCGACGTCCGTGCGAGCCCAGTCGGTCCACTGCGTATGGTTCGACACGTAGGGCGAGACTGTAAAGATATTGACACGATGGCTAGTCTCTGTCATCAGCAGGACGCGGCGATCGGTATTGTCGCGCCGCAGACGATTGATGAAGTCGTCGCGAATCTGCAAACCGAAAGTCCAGGGCGAAGGACAACCACCGAGACACGTGTCGACCTCACGCGCGATGTTCACGCCCGTCGTCAATCGCCCGTCGGGCTGAAATACCTGCTCGTCCAGTTGCTGCTGCTCCGGGTTGATATAGATGTCGAAGCGGTCGTAGATCGCATAGACGTTTGCCGTCCAACGGCCGCCGCCATCCTCCCGCCAATACTCGGTGTTCCAACTGAATCGCGATTCACGGCCGCCGGTGGTCGGGTCGAAATTGCTGAAGCGGCCGTTGGCCAGGATATTGGAGAGCAACTGCGGCTCGGTGGAAAACCAGTCGGCGTGATAGGCCATCAGCGACGTCGACGTGCCTTCACACTCGTCGCCCGCTGTGTACTTGATCAACCCCTTGAAGCGTTTCTCGTTCTGCGCGAATTGAAAAGCGTTGTCGAAGTACGACAGGTCCGCCGCGTACAGCAGTTCGCCGCCGCGCGACGGGCCCGAACTGGCGACCACCCCTCGTGCCCAGCCGTATTGTCCGGCGCTCAGGCGATTGATCGATTCCGGCAGCGTGCGAGCCAGCCGAATCTTGGCGGCGCCGAGGGTCGAGAAGTCGCCCAGGTCGGCATAGTACGAACCCTTGCGATACTCGACGACTTCGATCACTTCGGGAATCAGAAAGTTGATGTTGGCCAAACCCTGGGCATGAGCGTGCGTGGGCTGGTTGATCGGCACGTCGTCCACAAAGACGGCAAAGTCGGTACCGTGTTCAACGTTCACGCCGCGGACGTAGTAGACACCGGCGTCCGCGCCGGTATTTTCCATGGTGCTGGCAAAGCCGGGGATTAGATCAAGAACGTTGGTCGGGGCGATCAACGGCATGGTGGATAAGTCATCGCGCCCAAATACGCCCGCAGATGCGGCCGGCGCGATGCCGAGCAAGCTGTCGCCGCGGTTGGTCGGCCCGGCAGCTTCAAAGCCTGGAAAACTTGGCAGCGCGATCGCCGGTTCCGCCTCGACCACAGTTTCCGGCAGCTCGGGTACGTCTGTTCGCGGTTGAATTGCCGGCTGATCGGTGAGCAAGAACCGCACGCTGCCGTCAAGATTCCCGATGGCGTCCTGCGACCAAACGACACTCGCCCAGCACCATGCAGCGGCACACAGCGACACTGCACCAATCGCGCGGCAGAGCACGTGCCATGAGCCGGCCGACATGGGGCGCGTAGCGAACGACACGGATCGATCTGTGCACGGCATGCGATGAACTCCGACGCGGATTACCAACCGTGGTCCGACCAAGATCCTCACTGGAATATGCCATCACAAATCGGACAATCGCTACGTCCGTGATGATCGAACTTTGCGGAAGGGCCAGAGAATTCGTGACAACTGCTGCAATCGCGCCAGCATAACCCGCAAACTTGGCGCAGCTTGTCTGACTCCGACGTAGCTGAATTTGAAAAAAATCAGCCCGATTTGCAGATTCAGGCAGTGTCCCAACTTTGTGTTGCTGATGAGAATGAACGGAGGGTGGCTGGGGCTGAGTCCGCGAAGCCCCAGCTTGCAACGTACTGGGGCTTCGCGGACTCAGCCCCAGCCACCCAAAGCTGCTCAGCAACACGATGTTGGGACACTACCCAAATTCAGCTACGAACCCGCGGCGATGCGGAATGTGACGGGGATACGAACTTCGCGTGTGATCGCGGACCCGTTTCCCGTTGGCTCGAACCGCCACCGCGAAACGGCTTGGCGAGCGGCTTCGTCCAGAGCAACAGAACCGCTCGATTGCTCGACGACCAACGCAGCGACGCTGCCGCGCCAGTCGATGGTGGCCAGGAAAATGACTCGCCCCGTGATCCGCGCCGCCCGTTGTGCCGCTGGGTAAGTGGGAGGCGGGTTGTAGACGACGCGCGGCGGACTGTCTGCGATCATCGTCGCCACTGATTCGACGGGGACGGTATGCGCGACGGTCGCGATCGGCGGAACTTTGGTCAACACCGCGCGAGGCACGACAGCCCGTGTCGGCGGCGGCACGTTTTGAACAAGTGGGCGCGAATCGTGTAAAGGCATCGGCGAGGGCGCGATGACCGGCGAATCCTCGCCGACAACTTCAACTTCTAGCGGGTCGTGTTGGTGTTCCAGTTCCACCTGCGGGACGGTCACCGGCAGAGGCTTTAGTTCCGCCGGTGGCTGAATCTCGAACTGAGTTTCGATAACCTGCGGATCTGTCTCGTCGGACTTGGCCACGGTAAGGCAAACGACCGCGGTCCGCGATTCAAGTGGCAGCGGCTTCCAATGAAAGTCTGCTGTCGTACCCAACACGAACAGCCCGATGATCAGTCCAAAAATGTGCAAACCGAGACTGGCAGCCCACGACCACAGCGGCCCGCGGTCACGGCGCGGTCCAGGCACCTCTGGCAATGTCACGATGGCATAGGGTGACGGCTGCTGGATCGCCGGTTCGTCGATTGGAGCCGACATGATCCAGGCGCACGACGACGCGATGCCTTCAGAATTCAGTTCTGTCGCTTGTTGAAAAATCACAATGGTTACTCCCGCGTCAGCACAAAATTGGCTCCGCTGACAGACGCAGACGGCTGGGTTGGTCGGACCATGTGGCCGCTGCGCTGTGCAGCGGAGTTTTTGCCTGCGCACGGCAGAACATGCGCAACGTCACTCAGAACACTCAGAGACTGGGGAGCTTTCAGCAGCCGCGCAACATAATCGCGATGAAGACACCCCGCTGGCGAGCGATCAGACAACGTGCGGCGGACCGCGGGCGGAATATGCCCGAGACACGAGAGCGGGACGAGCGTGAGAAGTGTCCTGCAATCCCTCTGGCCGGACCTCGGCTTCTGCCAGACTTAGGTCGGCGCGAGTGTCGACCTGACCCTTGATGTAGAACTGGCAAATAGCACAGTCATCCGAGTGACTGTGCCCTGCGGATTGCAAGCCTTCGCTGTGCGGCAGTTCAACGTGGCTGTGCGAGCAGCAACCTTTGGCCGCGGTCCCCGCGGCTTGGGAGCACGCGATGGATTGATCGGGCCCATGAGCGACGGACGCCAGATGCAGCGCCCGGCCACCCAATAGCGCAACACTTAACGTGGAAAGGAGAAACCAAGCCAGAATCTTCGAGCGAAGTCGTTTCATAGAACACGCCGATCAGGATGGCGATCCGACCATGGGCTCATTATGGGCGGATGGGCGAGGGTGTCAAGAGACTGTAGGCGAGTGTAGTGATACCATTTGATTCCTTAGTAGGTAGGATGGACGGCCTCGTCCGTCCGATGTTTCGCGCGGACTCCTGGTCGGACGAAGGCGTCCAACCTACAAATGGAGTCACTATGTAGGCGAGTCTCTCCGAGACTCGCAATTTCCGGTCTCGGAGAGACCGGACTTAGGTGAAACGTCAAATTCAGAGTTCATGGAACCGAAGGTGGGCCTTTCGCGTCGAACAAGCGGGTGAGGTTCGTGCTGGCAGCCGTTGAATTGAAAGGGTTAAGACGGACGGATTGGCAATCCGTCCTACTCGGTTGCTGGTGCGGAACGCCCGCTTGCGTTACGGGTTATAGAACGTAGCATCTATGGACGCCGCTCCCATTGCCACGGGGTGGGCCAGCAGGTGTCACGGATGGAATAAACGGTCCCCTCCCACCGCGGAAACTGCCGAAAAGGCAAAGATTTCCTCCGACACAGTAGACTCGTCGTGGACTCCGTTTAATGTAGAAATTGGTCGATATTCGGGCGGCCGTAAGGTACCGTTGACGAGAAGAGGCAATTCTCACAGCCAGCGTCGCCGGTGCCGGTTATCGGCAAGGGTCGCCCACTGACCGCCGATTCTCATCCCGTTCGATGTTCGTCGTTTCCCGCTTCCAGCTTTCACCAATCAGGCCGCACTACCGGAAAAAACGAGAAAATGAAACAGGACAATCAGGTTTTGCCCTTCCCATCTCGCCGCCGCAACCGGAAGTTTTCCAAGCCCAGTCAAAGTGTCCGCAGCCGCGCTCGGCGCCGTCTGTTCCGCGGCTTCGAGCCGCTGGAGCCGCGCTTGATGCTTCACGGCGGTGCCGACGAACCGCCGGAGCACAATCCCGCGTCGGGCTATCACATTCACGCCGACGTGCAGATTTGGGTGAATGGAAACAAGACGGTCATTCCGCAGGGCGTTGGAGATTCGATCGGCATTCACACGCACGATGACACCGGTAAGATTCACATCCACCCAAACTTGACCAGTCCCGGCTCGCGCAATACGTTCGTCACGCTGGGCAACGTTTTCGAGGCCTGGCGGACCGACCCGGACGCGGAAGATCGCAACCCCAATGCCATTCTGAACAGCCAGCAGTTGTTCAACAACGTGGTCAGCAGCACGCACGCGCTGCACATGTTCGTCAATGGCGAGCGGAACGACGATTACCAGAACTACCGCTTTCACGACGGCGACCGCATCGTGTTGTCCTATACGTCGAATCCCATCGTCGTCTTCAATACCAACGTCGGCCCCAGCGCGGTGCTCAATAATCTCACGACGCAGGTTGGTTCGGTCATCATGGAGTTGCTGCCCAACGAAACACCCAACACCGTGGCGAACTTTCTCAACTACGTCCGCCGCGACACGAATGGCTATGTCGGCACGATCTTCCACCGTGCCGATCCAGGATTCGTCATTCAAGGCGGCGGCTTTGCGCCAACGAACTTGATGACGACAGACGTGAACGTGATTGAGAACTCACACATCCCAACCAATACACCGATAGGAACTGAGTTCAACCGGTCGAACACTATTGGCACGATCGCGATGGCGAAGAACTCCCAAGGTGCCACCAGCGAATTCTTCCTCAACACAGGAAACAACGTTGGTCTGAACAACCAGAACTTTACTGTGTTCGCACTGGCACTGGACATGGGGCCATTCAATGCCATTGACGCGCTTCAGAAGAGGGACCTGACGCCGGGCTCCGATAGCATCGTATTTGAAAACGTGCCGTACACCGCCGCTGGCGAGCTGGTCGTGGTGCAATCTGTGGAAGGTACCGCGACGATCCGCGGCACGAAGTTCAACGACCTGAACCGCGACGGCGACCGCGATACGGGCGAAAATGGACTGGCCGGCTTTACGATCTACCTCGACGAAGACAACGATGGCGTGCTGGACCCTGACGAGACATCCACTACGACGGCCGCCGACGGTTCGTACTTCTTCCACGTCAGTAGCGGCACGCACATCGTGCGCGAAGTCGTGCCGAACAACTTTGTGCAAACCCTTCCGCTAAATCCGGCCAGCTACACCGTTACGCTGGACATCGGTGGAACAGCGAACAACCTGAATTTCGGCAATACTGAAATCTTGGCGCGTTTCCGCCTGGAAACCACCACGCTCAACGGCACGCCGGTTTCCAGCGTGAACGTCAACGATGAATTCTTGCTGCGGGTGTTTGTCCAAGACGCGCGGCCCAGCACCGTGCCCGAACGTGGCGTGCAGTTGGGCATTCTGGACGTGACGTTCAATCCCGGCTTGGCCCAAGCAACGACGACGCAGATCACGTTCGGCTCAGATTGGTCGCAAGTTGCCGCGGACCAATCGGGCACCGTCGACAACACGAATCGCATCATCAACGAGGTGGGCGACGTGCAGGAGGACTTCGGGATCGGCGGTCCGTTTGGCCCCGGCGAGTCGCTGTTGTTCACCTTGCCGTTCCGCGCCACTGCGGGTGGGCAAATCACCTTTGCCAGCGATCCGGCCGATAATACGGGCAACGACGTTGTTCTCAACAGTGGTGGACCAAGCGGTCCCTTGGTGGTTCCGGACTCACAGATCTCCTACGGCAGCACAACGCTGACCATCACGACCAATGTCACGGCGATCAACGATACTCGCACGCTGGCCGAAGACAGCCAGAACTTCGAGATCGACGTGCTGGCCAACGACGTTGGTGCGGGCGC
>JBGTKH010000103.1:0-5730 GCA_041744735.1 Pirellulaceae bacterium
CGTCCGAAGAGACCACAGGTTCGTTGTCCCGACCGGGACGTACTGCACCGGCGCCGTGTGATCCGCCCGCCTTGAGTTTGTTTTCGAGACGCTGATGGAACCCGCCGCCGCCGATCCCAACGGCCGACGCCGGACTTTCCCCAACGCCTTTGCTGACAAACTTAAACTTGTTCGTCGAACCGCCGTATGCGGACCCGCATGTACGGTGGTGTGGGGGCCGGGCGGGGAAACCCGCCCCAGCTACCCGATTTCGCCGGAATTCGTTTGCCTCAACAACAGAGCTCCAACGCCTGTGACAAAGCTGAACCCAACTGCTCTGCCGAGCAATCAGCTGCAATTACGATCGTTTTTTCAGGAAGCGAATGATACCCCTTTTCCGAGCCTGAAGTCCCGCCATTTCTGCTTGGCACAATGCGCAACTCGACGTTTGATTTCTCAACGCCACACATCTTCGCAGACTTTTGCAGTGCATTCCAACTCTTGATCTTCGCACAAATCAGCAGCGGTTGTAACAGCGCATTCCAATCTGTTGGATGCGCCACAGAATCCTGAGAGGCAGCCAGCGACTGGCGAATCGCAGCGCCGAGTGTTTTGGCTTCGACATCACGAGAGAGAGTTTGAACCGGTTCACAACCAATCCAAATCCCAGCAGTTGTGCGGGACTGCGTCTGGATGATGTAGTCGTCTTGGCGTACGTAAACGGATGCGATTTGTAACGGCGACATGCCAAGGTTCCAATACACGCTTTTCAGCAAACGTCTGAGGTAACGGGGGGCGAGGAGAGGAGCTTGACTTCAGGACCGACTGCGCCGAGCCCTCCCGTTCACCGATTTGTTAGGCCGCGTCGAGACGCCACGCGACCTCACAGGCCAAATATTCTGCAACGACGATTCTAATTACTAGTCCACCAATGTCATCAATTGCGAGGTACCGATACTGGTCATCCTGTACGTCTACCCAATCATTGATGAGCATTCCGATTTGTTGGTGCTCGCCAGACTCCGATTGAACGGTCATTTGGGTGACGAGTATTCGTTGTAGGTTACGCGAACCAATTTCGCCAAACAGTTGTTGAAAGTGAACTGAATTGAAGGCTTCTCGCTGTTCGTGCGGTAATGAATCGAGTGGACCGCACCAGAAGTGATCGGGATCAATGCGACATGGCTGACTAAGCTCGAATGCCGCGTGGCCCCTTGCGAGCTTCAGCATCACGTTGGCAACCCGTTCGCCCTCGACCGCGAACAAGACTTGATCATTCTGTTCGGTTCGCGCGGAGTCAATCCGCGCTCGAAGTGCGGGCGAACTGCGCATGATTCGAGCGACGGACGGACGCCGAATCTTCTCTGGGTCAGTTGAGCCGCAGAAAGCGCTTTCGATCAAGCAAACAAGATACTCCTCGTCTTTCGAGAACGCTTGATTGCATGAGTCACAGCAACCAACCACCGGCAGATTCGTTGGATACGGACGGTCGAGAAGGCAACGGGACGGCACATGGTCTCGCGTGTCCGCGGGGCCACCACAATAGATGCAGCCGCGTACCAATCGATCATCAGCGTAATCTTTGAGCTGATCCATGATTTTGCGGCCTAACTTTGAATTTGAGCTTCGGCTCGAAGACTCGCGAAGTCAAATCCTTACTAGTTCGGCAACAACAATTTACGTTGTCCCCTCTTTCATCCGCCAGAGCATTGAATGCCCCCGATGCGCCACTATCGTTTCGCTAAAGGAACATAAGCAAGACCTCTCTCTCACGGGGTTGGAGAGTTTGGCGGCTTGAGTTTCGGGGTGCGTGTCTGCGGAGCCTTTGGTAAACTATGCTGTCCTCTAAAATAGAACCCTACGACACTGCCCGCTAGGGTGCCGAGAAGGGTGAGGATCTCGGCGTGATGCGTCGGGCTGGTCATGGCGATCACCGAGACGATAAGCAGAACGATCACGACGATAAGCAGACCGAGGGCAGGCCCGATGACGGACTGCAAATGCCAAACACGTCTCTCTACATCTCCATATCCCTCGCAAGAACCGCACGGCAGACCTTTCGTCGAGACGATTTTCTTCTTCATGAATGGAAAGGGACTCTCCCTCGCTTTTTCCGCACACGAATCGCAGCTGTTCCCAGTCTCCCCATTCGAACATGTCCCTGTCCCATCACAGTGGCGACATTCGATGGCCATAGAGCCTCCCCTAATAAGCCCGCCCTGGTTTCACTTGTGCGGAGACTGCGGTCCAAGTCCACCGCCACTCAATGGCAAAGCGTCGCCTTTGCCGCCGAACAATCATTTGGCAGACCGGTCTATCCCGCGAGATAGGCCGACCGGTTCGTCAGTCTATCACGGGAATAGGGTGAGTCAATCAGCGCGGACAACCTAATTGGCACTAGTTGATTAGCTCAATTTCCGGTCTGTTGGCCATCCGGGATAGGCCGACCGGGACGTGCGGGGATAGGCCGACCAGATAAGCCGCCACGGCGAGGCCGGGGTGAGCGTTGGAGACGACCTGCTTTGTTTGGTGCGGCACACGATTGTTTCCCTTGGCGACAGGCTGGTTTTTCTGGGTTGCAAGCTTGTTTTCCAGACAAACAGGCTTGTTCTTCGCGTCGTCGCCTGTCGAAGCCGTCCAACCTGTCCCGTTGTTTCCACTGACTTGGTTATACCGGCGCGTAGCGTGTCAGCCCCGGCACGCGGTCGAAGTCGGCGTCGCTGCTGACTACGCGGATCAATGCGTGGGTCTGCAGCACGCCGATTTCAAAGACGGCTTCCACAGTTATGGACATGATTCCCACTCCTGAAATGAAACCACGAGTCCACGATATTGCATAGGGGTTTCATGTCTGACATCGTACCTCATCACTCAGCGAGCAGATCGGCCGACAGCAGTTGGTCGAGGGTATAGGGGCAGTCGGCGGGGAATGTCCTGGTTGGCAGGCCGGTGTCTGCAGCGGTTCGCTCGACAGCCTTGTGGTATGCGTCGGCCAGTTTCGCTTCGGCGTGTTTACGGAGTACGCCTCGGCTCACCAGCTCTTCCAACTCCTGCCGCTGCTCGATGATCGTGGCTTTCCAATTCCCCGAGCGCCGGTCGGGTTGATGGGTCCACTTCAAGACGTGCGAGACGAGGACAGTGACCCTGCTCTCGACCTCGCGCCGATCGCGTCGTGCCATGTCCGCCAAGTACTCCGCTAGGTTGGGATAATCGACTTCATTTAACCGGCCAAGCCGGATCAGTTCGGCCATCGTTTCCAGCCACGCCGTCTCGTCGCGCTCGTACAACGCGCCCGCGGCAGGCGTTTGCATCGTCGCCATCGCTCGGCCCTCGCTCGATAGTTTTGACATCTCCTAGCGAGTATACATTCACTCGAACGGATTCGCAATTTGACCAATCTGGCGGTAGTGGTACATTTTGGTAGCCGAAGTCGTGAGACTTCGGAAGTGTCACCACTTCCGCTACGGCAACTTGTACCACTACCAATCTGGACTCGTGTTGTGCGCAGTCTGCTCATGCAGACGCCTTGTATTCCGAGGGATGGCGCGTCGCGAGTTATTCGTCCGTCGATGGCGGCTCAATCTGCTCCGCGTCGGCCTGGCGCTGCTTCCACGTCTTGGGCCGAAACAGTGGCTTGGGACTGGAGTACTTCTTTAGCCACGCGAGCGAAACTCGGTTGACTGCTTCACCGGATCGGCGAAATCGACCTCGGTTTGAATCATGGACATTCGCTCACTCTCCGCTTGAGCCTTTCGTTGAGGCGACCGTTTTCTTGCGGCAGAATACTGCGAATTGGCTGGCCAGCCGAATTCCGGCGGGAGATTGATGATGTATGGACGTCCAGTACAGCATCGAGCGGACAACGGCGTGTAGCGGTGTTTCTCGTCTCGGTCGTGTGATACCATGGTCGAGCATTTTGTCGACCGACGGGTAGGTGCGTTCGATATCTACCTACTCAGTAACAACGCACGGAGGTTGCCGTTTTGACATCGCGACTGAACATTGTCCACAACGAGGATTGCATCGCGGGGATGCAGAAGCTGGCGGATGGGGCGGTGGATCTGGCGTTTGCCGACCCGCCCTTCAATATTGGGTACGAGTACGACGTGTATCACGACGAACTCGACAGCGACGAGTACGTGAATTGGTGCAGCCAGTGGATCGGTGAAGTGGTGCGGGTGCTGAAACCGGCCGGCACGTTTTGGCTGGCGATCGGCGACGAGTACGCGGCGGAGTTAAAGGTGCTGATGCAGCGCCAGCACCACTTGGTCTGCCGAAGCTGGGTCGTGTGGTATTACACGTTCGGCGTGAATTGCAAATTCAAATTCAGCCGCTCGCACGCTCATCTGTTCCACATGGTGAAGGACCCGAAGAATTTCACCTTCAACGCCGATCAGGTTCGCGTGCCTTCGGCGCGGCAGCTTGTGTATGCGGACCGTCGCGCGAATCCCACGGGCCGACTGCCGGACGACACGTGGATCTTGCGGCCGCAGGATTTGCCTGACAGTTTTCAAGCGGACGAGGACACGTGGTACTATCCGCGCGTGGCCGGCACGTTCAAGGAGCGAGCCGGCTGGCACGGCTGCCAGATGCCCGAACAACTGCTGGGCCGCATCATCCGCGCGTGCAGCCATGAGGGCGAAGTGGTGCTCGACCCATTCGGCGGCAGCGGCACGACGCTGGCCGTGGCCAAAAAGCTGGGCCGCAAGTTTATCGGCTACGAACTGTCGGCGGAGTACGCTGAGCAAATCCGCATGCGATTAACCAAAATCCACGTCGGCGATCCGCTCGACGGCGCCGCCGAACCGCTGGTCAGCGCACCCAGCACGGCAAACGGAAAGAAGCTGGGGGAAAGAACCACGCAGCGGCCTCGCCGCAAACCCGATACTGCGTCGAATCAAAAAGAATTGCCTGGACTGGGCAAGTGACAACCATGAAATTCGCCATTTGCAACGAGACGTTTTTGGACTGGCCGTTTGAGAAGGCGTTTGCGTTCGCGCGCGAGTGTGGATACACGGGGATCGAGTTCGCGCCGTTTACGATGCACACGAATGCCTATGACATTTCGCCGGCCAAACGGGAAGAGGTGCGTAAGCAGACGGAGGCTGCGGGTCTGGAGGTCCTTGGGCTGCACTGGCTGCTGGCGAAGACGGAAGGATTTTACTTGACGACGCCCGATGCCGCGGTGCGCAAGCGGACCAGCGACTATTTGGCCGAGTTGGCTCGGTTGTGTCGCGATCTTGGCGGGCGGGTGATGGTGCTAGGTTCGCCGCAGCAACGCAACCTGTTGCCCGGCGTCTCGCACGACGAGGCGATGAAACACGCGGCCGACGTGATTCAAGGGGCGATCCCCGTGATGCAAGAGTGCGGCGTGACGCTGGCGGTCGAGCCGCTGGGACCGCAAGAGGGCGACTTCCTGCGCACGGCCGAGTTGGGCGCACAGCTCTGTTCGCTGGTCGGCTCGCCCAATTGCCGCTTGCACTTGGACGTGAAGGCCATGTCCACCGAATCGAAGCCGATCCCGCAGATCATCCGCGAGCAAGCGTCGCTACTGGAACACTTCCACGCCAACGACGCCAACCGCCGCGGTCCCGGCATGGGCGACATCGACTTCGTCCCCATCTTTCAAACGCTGCGGGACATCAACTACCAAGGCTGGGTCTCGGTCGAAGTCTTCGATTACGAACCGGGCGTCGAATCGCTGGTCCGCGACAGTATCCAATACATGCAGCAGTGCCTGGAACGCATATC
>JBGTKH010000104.1:0-8224 GCA_041744735.1 Pirellulaceae bacterium
GGCGGCGGGCGGGCCCTTCGGCGATATCCTTAAACAGTTCACTCAGGGCACGGCTGGGCCACGACCCAAACGGCGCCGCGCATCAACGCGCGGCGCCGATCTGAGTCACGACTTGGAGATCCCATTACAGACGGCCGTCAACGGCGGAGAAGCCCGGCTGATGGTCCGCCGCCCGGACGGCCATGTGGAAACGATCGACGTCAAAATTCCGCGCGGCATTGAAGACGGCAAGAAGATTCGGCTGCGCGGCCAAGGCGAACCGGCGCCGCCCGGAGGCGAGCCGGGTGACCTGCTGATCACGGTGCACACGGCGCCGCATCCATTCTTCGAGCGACATGGAAACGATCTGAGGGTGAAAGTGCCCGTGACGCTGGCCGAAGCGGCGCTGGGCGGCAAGGTCGACGTGCCCACGCCTAGCGGCACGATTTCGCTGAAGATTCCGCCGGGTACTTCCAGCGGCAAACGGCTGCGGATCAAGGGGCAAGGCGTGCAGTCGAATAGCGGATCGCCCGGCGATCTGTACGCCGAGGTACAGATCGTGCTGCCGCCTTCGCTGGACGAGCAGAGTAACGAGCTGATTCGCAAGCTGTCCCAGCGGCACACGTTCGATCCTCGCGCGGAGTTGAAATGGTAAAGCTGTGGGCTCTCGTGACCGGCGGCTTCGTTGTCGCTCAAGAAAAACAATTGCCGCTGGACCGGCTCGATCCGGCGACGCGCGCGAAAGTGCTCGCGGCGCTGGCGGGGTTGATCATCTTGGGATTTGCGATGATCGCCTTGGTCTGGCTGGGTGCTCGAGTCACACGGCGCTACATGAATCCGCCGTCGTACGATCGTCATCTTCCGGCCAATGCAACATCGCCCGATGATTGGGCCGGCAAGCCGCTAAACACGCCGCCGACCGACGAGCAAGCACCGTAGCCGAAGTTGTGAAACTTCGGACGACGAGCAAGCGCCGTAGCCGAAGTTGTGAAACTTCGGAATTCGCACGCCTCGGGAAAACTCGGAATGCTCACGAATGCCGCTACGAGATGCCGATTCTGAAACGCCTCTAGTGCTTTGTCAAAGCGTAGTTTTAGGGTTGGCCAACTTCGTGGCGTAAGCTTCCAGCTTGCGTTTCTGGGATGAAATCGGATTGGCAAGCAGGATGCTTACCCCACTTTTTAAATTTGACGAAGCACTAGTCCGCAATGTCGCAGTCCGGCAGTGCGAGGCGAAGTTTACTCACGCCTTCGGGCGTGACTTCGGCTGTGCCCAAGAACAGGGCCTTTAAGCTGGTCAAGGAATGCAGATGTTCCAGCCCTTCATCGGTGATCTTCGCGGCGCGATAGAGGTTCAATTCCTTGAGTTGCGTCAGCCCTTTTAAATGTGCCAGGCCAGCGTCGGTGATTTGTGTATCTGCCAGATGTAAGCGTTCGACGTTTGTCAGCTTGCTCAACTGTCGCAGCCCTTCGTCGGTGACGCCGGTGTTGGAAAGGTCGATGCGCTTCAGCTTGGTCATGCTCATCACGTGCACCAAGCCCGCGTCGGTCACTTGTGTGTCGTATAGTTCCAAGCGAGTCAGATTGGTGAGCCCAGCCAGATGCGACAAACCGTCGTCGCCGATCTGTGTTTGGCTCAGGTCGAGCACCTCCAAACTCTTGAGGTCCTTGAGATGTACGAGACCTGCGTCGCTAATCTTGGTCAGAAAGAGGTCCAGGTGGCGCAGATTCGACATTCCTTCGAGTGCCGCAAGGTCCGTATCGCGGACATGGGGATTGCCACCGAGGTCCAATCGCAGCGAATGAAATTCGGCGAGTGGCACGGGTTCGACCAATTCGCCACGCGGCCCGATTTGCAAGACGCGCGGATTGTGCACATCCTGCAGATCGAACCATCGGCCACCAAGTTCGGCCAGCGGAGCGTACTGCGGCGGTTGTTGCTCGCAGCCGATGCAGAGCATGGCCGCCATCGACAGCGCCAACCGAAACCGTGCGCAGCTTGCGTTTCTGATCATCTCGTTCAAGGGTACAAGGTTGCGCGAGAAGAGTGCGGCGCACTCCGATGGCCGTCAATCCAGTTTGATTTGCAGATCAGTTTCGGCCTTTGTGATTTCAATTTTCAAAGGCGTGGTGTCTTGTTTCCCGTACACTTGCAGAATGTCGGTCAACTCTTTGGGCAAAGACACGGTCCCGTCCTGAAGCCCTTGTTCTTCGCCGGGATCGCGGGCTTGGTAGGTGACCCAGACGGTGTGCGAACCCACCAACGCGCCGTCTTGCTCGCGGGTGTAGCTGAGCGTGAATTTGCCATTCTCGTCGGTCATGCCCCAGCTTGGACGCCCTTCGGTGGGCAGAAAGTTGACGATTACCCTGGCGACCGGCTTCCCGGCACGCGTAATGGTGCCTGAAACAGGAACGACGTGCGGTCCCCGCGAACAGCCGCAAAGCGGGACGGTGACAACCAGTAGCGCTGCGGCAATGACAGGAAGAGAACAAGGCAAACGGTTCATACTCAAGCGGCCCTATTAGAGATGACCCTGCACCGCTTCGCCGCCGTTACGACTGAACATGCTTCGGTAAACGGCGAAGTCCACGTTGTCGCTGATCCAAAACACACGCCCGTCAACCGCCGTCGCTTGCACACCGTTGGGGTGCCCGCTGTGCGCCCCTCGATTGTTAAACACCGTGTCGTTCGGCGGCGTCGACGAGCCGCTGGTAACATATCCTTGCGACGTGTGGTGAACCCAGAAGAATTGATTGGTCCCTTTGTCTCGCGAGGTCCAACTTCGATTGGCAAAATGAGCGAACTCTAAAAATAAGAATGTATGGGTCGTGCCATCCGTGATGTCGGCCAAGGGGATCGCGCTGCGTACAAAGGCCACACCGTCCATGCCCGCCTGCGTTCGCTCGGGACAGCACGTACCCGCCGTGCCGTAGTTGATGCCGTAATCCTTGAATTGCGTTTTGACTTTAATGCGCTTGGCCGACGGGCAGACGAACACGCTGGGCATATTCAACGCCGCAAAGCGATTCGCCGGGTCACCGGCAGGTCCACGTTCCGCCCCCCAACCGAGATCCTCGGGAATGCTTTCCGCGTAAGCCGGAACGTTGAAGTTCATGGAATCGTACATGCTCTGCTGTTCAACAAACGGCAGAATCACGGCCGACCAACCGAAATGCCCCCACGGAAGCCCCGCACTATTTGGGTCGCGCCAGCCCGCTGGAAAACTGCCGTTGCCGGTCATCGCGCCGGTGCTGCCGGGAGGCAATGTCTTGAACGTACTCTCATAATTCAGCACGGCCAGCGCAAGTTGCTTGAGATTGTTTGCACATGCCGTTCGCCAAGCGGCTTCTCGCGCGGCTTGGACTGCCGGCAGAAGCAACGCGACCAGGATCCCGATAATCGCAATCACGACCAGCAATTCAACCAACGTAAAGGCTAGTGGTGAGCGACTTCGAAGAACGTGAGTGAGTGCTTTGTGACGTACTTGCGCACGGGCAGACGTCGCTCTGCGCTCCGCCGCTCGACAAATGGTAGACATGGCTCTTCTCCCAATTACTAAACTCTCGCTTTGCGGCGCTCTCGATAATTGTCAATTACGACGTCACGCATCGTCCCTTCCAGCGAGCACCTACGCGGAAAATCGACACCTGTAAAATTACCCGACGGCGGACGGATTGTCTAGTAGCGCCGACTTAGATTCGCGATCCAAGCAACGGCCGATTTGGCGAACGGCTTGCCGCAGACGGTTCTCGTTCTCGACCAGCGCCATGCGCAGGTGACCTTCGCCAGCGGGGCCGAAGCCGCTGCCGGGGCTGACGGCTACGTCGCCTTTCTCCAGCAGCATCATACCGAAGTCCATGGTGCTCATTTGGCTGGTCCACGGTTCGGGGACTTTCGCCCACACGAACATGCCGGCTCGGGGTGGCGAAATCTCCCAGGCCAAGCGCCGCAGGCCATCGACCAGCACGTCGCGGCGGCCTTGATAGATCATCGACTGTGCTTCGACCGCTGCTTCGGTGTGTCGCAAGGCCATGATCGCCGCAATCTGAATGGCTTGAAACATGCCGTAATCGTAATAGCCTTTGATCACGCCCAGCGCCCGAACCATCTCGGCGTTCCCCGCGCAAAAGCCGACTCGCCAGCCGGCCATGTTGTAGCCTTTGCTCATCGTGGTGAATTCGACGCCCACCTCTTTCGCACCCGGCGCTGCGAGAAAACTGGGCGGCTGATAACCGTCGAACGCCACGTCGGCGTACGCGAAATCGCTGATCACCATGAAGCCGTAGCGCCGCGCGAGCTTCACCACGTCGACAAAGAATTCCGGCTCCACCGTTACGGAAGAAGGGTTGTGCGGATAGTTGATGACCAGCAGCTTCGGCTTGGGATACAGGTGCTGGCAGGTGTAAGCAATGTTCGAGAGAAACTTTTCGCTGTCGGCGACCTCCAACGCAATCACGTTGCCAGCAGCCAGTGCGACCGCGTACATGTGCACCGGAAAGAACGGCGCGGGCACGATCGCCGTGTCACCCGGTCCCATCAGCGCCAGGCACATGTGGCTGAAACCCTCCTTCGAGCCCAGACAGACAATCGCCTCGGCCTCCGGGTCCAGCCGTACGCCGTACTTCTTCAAATACTTACTGGCCAATTCGCGGCGCAGGTTCAGAATGCCATTCGACTTGCTGTACCCGTGGTTGTTCGGATCGCGAGCCGCCTCGGCCAGCTTCTCGATCACCAAATCCTGCGGCGGATCAGACGGGTTGCCCATGCCCAAATCGATCACGTCGTGGCCGGCCCGCCGCTTTTGGTAAAGCAAATTGTTGATGCGGCCGAACAAGTACGGTGGCAGCCGCTGCACACGCGAAGCTAACTGGATCTCGAACGGACGAGTTTCCTCTTCCACCGCGCCGACGTCGCGGGGCGAGGTGGAGAAATCGTATTCAGTCATGGACAGGTCACCGGCGCGGTGGATGTGACGTTCAATCCCAATACGTCAACAATACCCCGAACGGCCCGGCAGTGGAACGGGGACCTGCATCAAACCGTAGGACGGATTGCCAAACTGTAGGACGGATTGCCAATCCGTCCGCATCCCATCGACGGCACGCCCGCGAAACTCGGACGGATTGGCAATCCGTCCTACGGCTCCTAATGCCGGCGTCGTGCCATCAGTCGCGATCGCAGCGGGAAGTCACGAGAGGAGTAGACGATGACGTCTCCAGCGAAGACCACCTGCCCAAATCGCTCGGGGACATGAAAGTCAGGCTTGGGCGTGGCCGACGACGACCATTGGCTGTATTGTTCGTTCGTTTTGCCGCCGCAGCGATTGAGATTCAGCCGCCACACGTCGCCCGGTTGGGGCGGGAGACTTTCGGCCACGCCCGCGAAATTCGACCACGGAATGGCGGCCTCTAAAACCCAGTAACAGTCGCGATCGCGGTCCTCGTTCAATGTGCCGGCGATCCGCGCCGCGACTTTCACGCCACTGGAATTCCACTCGTCCTTTAGCCCGCTAAAACGGCCTTCGGGATGATGCTGATCGAGCAGCGCCGCGCGGACGTTCATCTCAAAGTTAAAATAGTCCAGTGGCCGGTTGGGATTCGGCGCTGTGAACAGTTCCACGCAGTCGTCACGATACACGGGCTCGTCGCGCTCGGTGAACTCGGCCGAGATATGTGCATCGTCGCACACGTACGACACGTACAAGTACTCGTCGTCCCAGAGCAATCGCGCCGTCGTCTGTTCCTGCTCACCCCTTGTGTGCCAGGAAAACTTGAACGGCCCGACGCTCGGCACCGCTGCCCACGCTGCTTCACTCAGCCGGCCGTCGATGGTGATCGGACACGGAGTATGGTGAATCGTATACGACGGCCGGTCATCGGCACCGCAGACAAGGCTCGACAGGAAAAAGCAGCAGAAGGCAGCAACGAGTACTCGATATTTCATAAATTGTCCTGGGCGAAACGAGCTCGATGATGTAGGACGGATTGCCAATCCGTCCGCTCTGAATGAATTGTTCTGAAACAGGGACGGATTGCCAATCCGTCCGCTCTGAATGAATTGCTCTGCAACAGGGACGGATTGCCAATCCGTCCGCTCTGGACGGATTGCTCTGAAACAGGGACGGATTGGCAATCCGTCCTACGGGTGCTGTGGCAGATGGTGTTGGTGAATGCCATCGTTCCTGTCGTGCCTATTCTGAATGACACCTCGCGGAGTTGCAAACATTTTGCCCCCGACGCGTTTGGCGGCGCCGACTCTAGCATCTACTGGCCACGCCGGGCGGTGAAGACTAAAATGATCGACGAATTATCGCGGACGTTCAATGGACGGCGTCCGTCGGTCCAATCATCAGGCTACTCGCACAGAAAGATCACAATTTCATGAGCGACGAATTTTTCGGCGACCGCCGGCGAGCGTTGGAAGAGTCGTTTTTTGCCAAGCGCAACCAACAGCTTTTGGAGCAAATGCAGCAACAGGTGTCCGCCGAGACAAAGCGGGCGTCCCTGTCAGCCGCATCGGGCATTACGGACCCGGCGGTACTGGACGTGCTCGTCGATTCCGGCGTGGAGCCCGCGACGCTGGCGGCCATGTCGCTGGTGCCGCTAATCCAGGTCGCCTGGGCCGACGGTAGCGTCGAACCGCAAGAACGCGACGCGATTCTGCAGGCCGCTCACGCCGAAGGGCTCGACAAACAGGACGCGGCCTATCAATTGCTAGAACGCTGGCTGCAGCAGCCGCCCGATAAGTCGCTGCTCGGAGCTTGGAAAGATTACGTCGGCGCTCTATCGAAAAAGCTGTCCGACGAAGCTCGTCAGCAACTTCAGCAGGATGTGCTCGGCCGCGCTCGGCAAGTTGCGGAGGCGGCTGGTGGAATCTTGGGATTAGTGCACAAAGTCTCAGCCGCCGAACGTGCGGTGCTCGCCGAATTGGAACAGACGTTTTCTATTTCGTAGTCCCGCATTCCGCCGGGTCGCCGTGACACGATTGCGCACTAGTGCTCCGTCAACTGTCGACTGATGGATGTAGCCGAACTCGCCAGAGTTTGGTTTTCCCAAGATCCGGCCAAAGTCTGGCGACTTCGGCTACCCATCAATGCACGGCTGACAGTGCACTAGTCGAGCACGCGCATGCGGACGCTGCCGGGGCGGACGCTGTGCAGGCGGTCGATTTCGTCGATGGCCTTTTGAGCGGCGCCTTCGGTGGCCGTGTGAGTCATGATCACCAGCGGCACGCTGCTGCCGTCGCCTTCCTCGTCCGGCTCGTGCTGGATGACCGAGGCAATCGAAATCTTGCGGCGGCCCAAGATGCCGGCGATGTCGGCCAGCACGCCGGGATGATCGTCGACGGTGAACCGCAAGTAGAAGCGGCCGGGCACGTCGGCGTGATCGCACAACTCGACGCGGGCCTCTTGCTGTGACCACAATTCCAATGTGCGAAATGTGATCTGCATGCGGCCTAAGGCCATGTCGATCATGTCGGCCACCACAGCCGAGGCGGTTGGCATTTGGCCCGCGCCCAAACCGTGAAAGGACACGCGGCCCACGGCGTCGCCGACGACGCTGACGGCGTTATACGCTTTGCGGACCTCGGCCAGCGGCTGGCCCATCTTGACCAGCGTGGGCGACACGTGCAGTTCGAGTCCGCTTTCGATCAGTTGCGCGACAGCCAGCAGCTTGATGCGATAGCCCAGTTCTTTGGCATATCGCATGTCGGCCAGTTCCAATTTGTCGATGCCGGCACGCGGAATGTCGTTCCAGTGCACACGTGCTCCGAAGGCCAGATGCGCCAGGATCGCCAGTTTCTGCGCCGCGTCGCTGCCGTCGACGTCCATCGTCGGATCGGCTTCGGCATAGCCCAGCCGCTGCGCTTCGGCCAGCGCCGCCGCATAGTCCGCACCGTGCTCGTCCATCTGCCAGATAATGAAGTTGCTGGTCCCGTTCAAGATCCCGCGCAGCGACTGAATCTGATTGGCCGACAGACACTGGCTAATGTTGGTGATGATCGGAATCCCGCCGCACACCGACGCATCAAACGCAATCGCCCGCCCCAACTCCCGCGCTCGGTCAAACAGTTCCGGCCCATGTTCGGCCAGCAACGCCTTGTTCGCCGTAACCACATCCTTGCCACTCTCCAGCAGCTTGAGCATAATCGTCCGCGCCGGCTCCAACCCGCCGACCAAATGCGCCACGACCTTGATCTCAGGATCCCCGATAATCCGCGACAGATCGTCCGACAAAATCCCCTC
>JBGTKH010000105.1:0-7529 GCA_041744735.1 Pirellulaceae bacterium
GAGATTGCACACAGGGCACCACGCTCATTCGAACATTTTTGAAATTCATGCGCGCGCGATATTTACATTCTCACGCATCGCTAGCTACCATCATTGTGTGGATGGAGTCTTCAAACCAAAGGAGTATCGACGATGCGGAAAGTCACCCAGTACACCTACCTCGGGCCCGTGCATTTAGCCTTCAAGGAGAAAGGCTTTACAGTTGAGACGTTCGCGAAACGGATCTTCGTGTCCAAGGCGACCCTAATGCGATTTTTGCTCGGAAAGTCGAAAAAGATCGGTCAACTGTATTCGCGTGCCGCTGCGGCCAAAGTGCTCGATCTCACAGACCATGAGTTTGCAGCATTGATGAAGCAACAAGCGGAATTCAAAGCGGGCAAGGAGATTGGGGATTTATTGTTCCTGCTGAAACGCCAGTTCTTCAAATACATCGCTTCCGTCAAGCCTAGCCAGTTGCCCCCCGTAGAAATGCTGATGGACGCTGGCGTGACGCGAATGGAACTAACTTCGGCCCAAGCGCTGATCGAACTGTTGCTGCAGATAATGCCGGAAGGGCCCGGGCCCGATGAGTTGGTTTTCGCGGAGGCTCTAACTGCGATCTCCAAGGCCGGGAACGACGCAACTTTTGCGAACGATCGAAATTCTAATCCGGCGATTACCAAGCAAGTTGCCGAGCCGTTGCCCAAGCTCAAGAGCCTCGCGAAGATCCGGCGGCGGCTGAAACTGAGGAACAGCTCCCGAGAAAGTACGACATAGGAGTTTTTCAGTGCCCCTCGTTCACATTCCACCCCAGCCGCACCACATTCGCTTTCAGAAGGTCAACGTCCGTCGCAAGCCACACTGGCGCTATGCGCTCGCCGTGGACTTCGACGTGACGCACCGTGATCCGGAAGTGCGCCAGGATCCCTGGATAGGACGGACATGGCAGGTCGTCGATCATGGCTTCCTCCTGAACCGTACAGCGAAGCACGACGCCATTCAGACGGCACTGGATATCTGGTTCGACGATTCTCCGCTTCGCTGGGAACTCGAATCCCGGATACTCGCCGACGAAGAGCAAACTCAACTCGCCGAGGCGATGGAGCTGCCACTCCTGGTCATCCAGGCGTACGAAGCGATCTTCTTCGACGTGCGAGCTTACCTGGCCAAGCGAGACTACATCGCAGGAACGGTGCTGCAAGTTTGGAAGCCTTTCGAACCAACCGACGTCGGCCGGATCTGGGGCCACCGCAGCTACTTCGGCGGCCTGCCGGTGCTGGAGACGGTGGTTGATCATTTCGATCGCCGCGGCTGGAAGGATTACCGCCCGCTACTGGTGGAGCCAGCGGTTGCTGGCCGCTCAGCGCTCGATGCCGCGATCGAACGGGATCTGCTGCTCACGTTCGTGCCGCAAGAAGTGGCCTCCGCAGCGTTGGCATGCGCCGCAGCGGAATTGCTCCGCGCACAACAGGCCGCAGCAGCACGCCGTCCCGTCGCCGAGCCCGCAGAGATCCCAGAGGAACTGGTGGAGGCCTGCGAGGCGATCGTGGCAGAGGCCATGCGATGCTCACCATCGCAGCAAAAGTCGAAAGCTGTTTAGCGTTTAAGTGGAGCAAGCGACTTCGCACTGGAACCACAAGTCATGGCCTGGGTAATCAGGAACGGAAAGCGTTATTACTACCGCTCGCGATTCGTAGCGGGGAAGACTGTCAGAACCTACTTCGGCCGCGGCATCATTGCTCGGCTGGCGGAAGAGTGCGATCTGCTCGCCCGTGAAACGAGACTGCGCATCCAAGCCGAAGCCCGCGAGTGGCTAGATCGATTCCGAATTTCGCAGCGGAACTTGCATCGTATCCAGCAGCAAATCGAAGACGTGCTGCGGATTCATCTAGTCGCCGAGGGCTATTACCTTCACAATCGATCGACATGGAGGAAACGCATGAAACCTAACCAACCCAACACAGGCGAACTCAAACCGACTCCAAACAAGCTCACGCTGCGCGAACTGGGCGAGCGTGCCGACGCTGGCGACGAGCAGGCACTGGCGCGGCTGCGGCAGTTTCTCCGTGAGAATCCGAAGATCGCAGTTCAACTGGGCAACGTGGCCGGTCAGGCGCAGGAGACACTGCTCCAGCGGATTAAGAAGGCAGATCAACTCGCCGGTGAATCGGTCCGCGTGGCTCTGGATGAACTGCGCAAAGAGCTTCTACCCCCTGGCGCCGGCCCGCTGCAACGATTGGCTGTCGACCGCATCGTGCTGATCCATCTGGAGATCTACTTATCGGATGCCCTCTATCCCCTCGTGAGTGAGCTGGAGCCGCAGCAGGCCCGCGTCGTCGCCAAGGCGAAGGATTCGGCCCAGCGGCGGTACGGGCTGGCCATGAAGACTCTCGCGGTTGTAAACCGGCTCGTTCCTGCCGGGAAACGTCGAAACCTCGTGGTCGACGCGAATGCGCCCGTCATGCGAGTGTTCAAGAAGGAGAGCAAATGAGTGCGCAATTATGGCAGTTGCCATTCTCGTTAACTCAAACTAAATCTACTTGATGTGCGTGTGTCGGTCCGAAGTAACGAAGGTTACTCTCGCCCGTGGAACTGCTCCTCGTGCGGCAGGGCGTTCACTTGCCACGTCGCGGGATAGAACCGCACCGTATCACCGGGGCGGAATCCTTCCAGGAGTTGGCAGCACTTGACCTTGATCTGCACGCCGCTGTTGCCGGGTTCGACGGCAATCTTACGGATGTGCAGAATGTTGCCGCCCTTGCGATCGTTGACCGGATCGTACGTCATCAAGCTTTCGCGGGCGACGCAGATGCCGCCTTTGGGCGCTTTCGGGTCGTCCTCGCGGCCGCTGAACGGCCAGCCGTGCGGCTCTTCGTTGATGCCCGTCAGTTCGTCGAACAGTTTCGGATCGACGCCACCACGTAGCTTCCGTACTCAATTCTGCGGCGAACAATCGCTGGCCTACGCAGCATTTGGGTCGTGGCACTACCGAAGCTTTGGCGAATGTTCGCCGCAACAAAAGTGAAAAATATTTGCGCCAATTCGAGCGTGTGGAAGTGCTGTTAATGATCATTGTTTCCACCTTCGGTGGTCT
This sequence comes from Pirellulaceae bacterium, assembly GCA_041744735.1. Lineage (GTDB taxonomy): Bacteria > Planctomycetota > Planctomycetia > Pirellulales > Pirellulaceae > JBGTKH01. Next base: position 3,074 of record JBGTKH010000105.1, read on the forward strand.
TTGGGTGGCGCATTTTTCCTTTGCCAATGGCCCAGGTTTGCCATTCCAGTTGTAGGGAATGAGCGAAAAGACATGGCTTATGCAAACCACTGGTTTAGGGGATGGAGGATGTGGTAGCTTGGTTCCTCCCCGCGGCGAATGATATTCTCGCCGGCACCTTATTTCGCCAGCTTCTTTCCTCGAAGGGAATCGAGCCCCATGTTTCAGTTCCGTGGTCGTACTGTCGTTTCACAAAAGAAAAAACTTCGCAAAACGGAGCGTCGCTCGTTTCTGGAGCAACTCGAAGCGCGCGAGATGATGATCGCGACGCCCGTGAAGTTCGATTTCGGGACGGCAAGTTCGCCAGTTGAAGCAGGGGCCACGCAGGTCTCGACGAGCACCTCGTACAACGCGACCCCTGGCTATGGGTGGTCAGGATTGACGTCGCCGCAATCGGCAGACGCCGGCGCGAGTCAGCCGGACGATCGTCGAGACAACAACTCGGGCTCGGCGGGATCGTTTTTGGTCGATCTGCCGCGTGGCTTGTACGACATAACGGTAGGCATGGGGCTGGCGTCGATGACCAATCGGCCCGTTGTGCTGGAATCGATTCAGGTCGGGACGGTAACGACCACGACCTCGCAGTATTTCGAGCAGACCTATCGCGTGCCGGTGGTCGATGGGCAGTTGACGTTTCAAATCACCGGAGGATCGCGGATCTACCTTAACGAATTGGAGATCAAGCCCGCGGATACGAACGTCAGCCTGCCGGTCCGCACACAAATCAGTCCCGCCGGTGAATCGATTCTGTATTTCGATGCCAACTCGGTTGCGGACACCAACTCATTTGCCGTGCGAAAGTCAGGCAGTGATTTGCAAGTCGTGAATTCTACGTCTGGTGCCGTACTCGCATCTGCGAGCGCGTCTACGACCACGGGAGTTGCGGTGGTCGGAAAAAGTGCAACCGCGACGACGTTGAAAACGGATTACGACTACGGCGGCTACTTTACGAACAAGATTGAATTCTTGGCAGCCGGAGCGACCGGCGATCGATTTGAGTTGGATCTAACTCCAGTAACCGCGGGAACTTCAACGCCGGTCATCGTCGATACCGTCGGCCTGATCGACAGCGTGGGAGGCTTTGCAACTGTGGGCAACTCCCGCTTCATCTATTTCTCCGGTGCCGAAGATCTTGTGATCAAAGATGGAGGAACGGTTACATCGGCTGTCCTGGGAGACCTGTACGCGCGCGGCACGGACTCGAACGACACATTCCTTTTTCAGCGTGGTTACACATCTGGCACAGACGTGCTGTTTCGATTCAACAGCTCATACATGTTTGGCCCGTTCCGACCGACAGGGCGCATCGTCGCTTATGGACGCGGCGGCAACGACACAATCACTCAGAATTACACTCTCGGAACGATGAGCGTTGAGTTTCGCGGGGAAACCGGTGACGACAACCTCACCGGATCGCTCGGCAATGATCTTCTAATTGGCGGGGCTGGTAACGATCAACTCCAAGGCAGCGACGGTCATGACATTCTCTGGGGGGACGAATACGGTGTTCGCAGCACAAGCGGCAGCAGCGACGGCAATGACACGCTTGAAGGCGGCGCTGGGAACGATTCGCTGTTCGGCGGAGGCGGAGCCGACACGTTGAACGCGATGACCGGAGACGATTATCTGCACGGCGGATCAGGGAACGACACTCTCAATGCCGGAGATGGCAACGATTTTGTCCGCGGCGGCGATGGCAACGACAGCGCGTCAGGCAGCACTGGCACCGATGTGCTCCTGGGCGGGCGGGGTGACGACACGCTCTATGTGGGAAGCGGAAGAAACCTGTCGATCGGCGGGCAGGGAAGCGATCGCGTAGGCGAAACAGGACCGAATGATGCCAATGTGCTAATTCCCGGCTACACGATCTACGACGCCGATACCGGTTCCTTCGATGTACGCGGCTTCGGCGTGCACGATCTGACCTTGTGGAACTTATTGACGAACACGACGGATGGTTGGGCAAGTGCGGCCAGCAGCGCTACGCGCGTGGCCGCCTTGGAAGCGGCCAGCGGAATCGGAACCAATGGCACGGCCACTGGTTACGACAGTTCCTACGAATACCTGTATGGGTATTGGAATGGCTCGGACTATTCGGCGACGCGTTCGGGCAACAACATGTCGTATTCCAACGACGCCGCGGATGTGGTCCGCACCGTTCTGCCCCCTGAAGTCGCGTTCAATTTGAACTCGACGGACGTCGCGGACAACTCCGGCAGCGTGGACTTCGGCTCGACCACCACTGGCAGCCCGGTGGACAAGACCTTCACGATCAACAACACCGGCTCGGGCTATCTCGTTCTTGATCTCGATAGCGCCACGCTCCCCAGTGGATTCACGATTGCCACGCCGCCGAGCGCGTGGATCGGTCCCGGCGCGAGTAGCACGATGGTGTTGCGGCTGACGGCGACATCCGCTGGCACGTTTTCAGGTTCGTTCTCCATTCCGACGAACGACGACACGGAAAATCCTTACAACTTCTCTCTCACCGGCACCGTCGTTGCCAACCCGGAAATCGATGTGCGGGAAGGTGGAACCTATCCGCTCGCAAGCGGGACCGGGACATTGAATTTTGGAACGGCCTACACCGGCCAGCCTGTGACCAAGGTGCTGCAGATCGTGAACACGGGCACTGCGGCGCTGACGCTTTCGGAAGCGACGATTTCGCTCCCTTCCGGAGTGAGTCTCGTTTCTTCCGTCGCGACATCCGTCGCGGCCGGCAGTTCCACAAACATCTCCGTTCGGATGGATGCGAGTGCGGCCGGCACGCTAAGCGGGTCGATCAGCATCGGCAACAACGATGCCGACGAGAATCCATACGTCATCAACGTGCAAGGGACGGTCAGCAACTATCCGCCGGAGATCGCAATCAGCGAGTCTTCAGCCGGCAATATCGCGGACGGCGATTTGTTCGAATTCGGCAACGTGTTTGTTGGCGAGCCGATTACTTACACCTTGACCATTCAGAACACCGGCGCCGGCCCGCTCGTGATCAACACGGCGAATGTGACGATGCCGTCGGGCTTCATTTTTGCCAGCACATTGCCCAGCTTCATCGCGGCCAACAGTTCGGCAAATGTGGATCTTCGATTCAATGCCAGTGGAATGGGTTGCTTCCAGGGCACCCTCATCATTCCCAACAACGATGCCGACGAAGGGACGTTCGAGATTCTATTATCTGCGAGCGCCGAAGCAGCTTTTGCGGAAATTGGAATCTTCGACAACGAAACGGAGTTGACGAGCGATGAAGAAGGACTGCCCGTGCAGTTCGGACAAACGTTGGAAGGGACGCCGCTGACGCGGACCTTCACGATTCACAACACGGGTACCGTGCCGCTCACGATTGATGTCGAGAACATCGAATTGCCCGCAGGATATTCGCTGTTTGACGAACCGAACGGAACTGTCGCCGCTCAGGGTTTCACGACGTTCGCCGTGGAACTAAACGCCTTGGAGCCGGGCGAGTATGGAGGAGTGCTCTCCGTACCTTCGAATGACGAAAACGAAGATCCGTTTTCCTTCAACGTCTTCGGTACCGTGCAGGCGCTCGCCGGCGAGATCACGGTTGAAGACGAAAACGATGATGACTTCGCCAGCGGCAACGAGGTCGACTTCGGCCAAACTTTGGAAGGAACGCCGGTCGGCAAGACGTTCACAATTACGAACACCGGCAATGCGGTGCTGACGTTCGACAGTGAAATTGATACGCCAGCTGGTTTTGAAATCGGCGATGCGCCGGATGCGACGCTCGATATCGGCGAGTCCACGACGATCCTGATTGTGATGGCGGCGGACGCGGCGGGGGAATACAGCGGCACGGTGACGCTCCACAGCGACGATCCCGATGAGGCCGCTTTCACCTTCGACGTTTCCGGCAGCGTTGAAGAAGTGCTCTCCGAAATCGATGTCGTCGATGACGAGGACAATCCGCTCACGGCCAGCAGCACGCTCGTCTTCGGCACGCTTTATACGACCGGCTACGGCACGCGTTCGATCACGATTCACAACACGGGCAATGGCCCGCTCTTGCTGTCGAATTTGCAGCTGCCGACGGGCGTAACGCTCGATGGCAACTTGCCCGGCCAAGTCGCTGTCGGTGCCGAAGCGACGCTCGACCTGCAGATGCATGCGGATGCGGCCGGCACGGTGAGCGGCACGATCTATCTCGATACGAACGATCCGGATGAAGCGCAGATTTCGTTTGCCGTCACCGGCGAAGTTCGTAGCGGCATTGCCGAAGCGTATCTCACGAGCATCGCCCTCACGAACGACAACGAGTTGCAACCCGACGATCTGCTGACGAGCGATCCACGCATCAATTTCGTCGTCGCAGGCGTCTTTTCTGGCAATGCGCGACTGGAATTCGATCACGATGGCGATGGTGACGTTGACGGCAATTTACCGCTACTCGTGCCGA
>JBGTKH010000106.1:0-8268 GCA_041744735.1 Pirellulaceae bacterium
CCGTATCCGATTCGGCCCGCCGTGTTCCTGCGCATGCCGCGTTTCAACATGTCGTCCGACGAAGCAACGAATCTTGTGAACTACTTCGCCGCGAAGGACAACGCCGAGTATCCGTATGAATTCGACGACACTCGGCAGCCTTCGCACTTGGACGAGGCCGAGTATCAGTACCAGCAGGTGCTGAAGCAGCTTTCAACGCCGGAGAATCCGGTCACCGGCGACCGCTTCGGCGACGCGATGAACATCATTACGTACAAGGACTACTGCATCAAATGCCACATCGTGGGCGATTTTGAACCGGCGGGTGCGGATCGAGCCAAAGCGCCGAATCTGGCGCACACTTACCAGCGCTTGCGAACGACTTACACCCGCAACTGGATCGCGAAGCCGGACCGGACGCTGCCGTACACCGGCATGCCTGACATTGTTAAATACCCCGACGGTGTGCCTCAGACACTGTATCGCGGCACGGCCAAAGAGCAGCTTGACGCGGTCGTCGATTGGCTGATGAATTACGACGAATTCACGAAGCGGCAGACGTTGATCGCCCCGATTGTGAAAGCTTCCGCCGAACAACATCCCGCGGACGCCGCGCCGCCTGCGAACGGCACCACCGAAGCGCAAACGGGACCCGGCGAGGCCTCGCAGGACTAGACCATTTGGAGTGCGGTGACTCGTCACCGCTGTAGGAGTTTTGGACGCCCGTATTTGTTTTGACTATAATCGCGACATGCCCATGGAATTGAGCGGGCAATTCAAACCACTTGGTCGCGGCCTGGGAAGAGTTTGCCGACCGAGCAAGGAGAAGACGAACATGCGACACTTTATTACCTCGATCTTGCTAGTTGTTGTGACGATGCTGTGCGCTTCGGCGCTGGACGCTGCGGAATGGGGCGATTTGACGGGCACCTTCATCTTCGACGGTCCGCCACCCAAGCCGGTTTCGCTGGCGATTACCAAAGACTTAGAGGTGTGCGGCAAGCACAATCTCGTCGACGAATCGTTGGTCGTGGGTCCCAAGGGCGAGTTTGCCAACGTACTGATCTTCCTGTACAGCGACACGACGCCGCCGATCCATGAATCGTACGCCGAGACGGCCAACGCCGAAGTGGTGCTGGACAACGAAAAGTGCCGATTCGTGCCGCACGTGGCGCTGCTGCGGACGACTCAGACGCTGGTCCTTGGAAACAAAGATCCCGTGGGACACAACACGAAGATCGACACTTTCACCAATATCCCGATCAATCCGCTGATTCCGGCCGGCTCGCAATTGAAACAGCAGTTCCCGGCTCCCGAGCGGTTGCCCGCGACGGTCAGTTGCTCGATCCACCCGTGGATGACGGCACGGCTGGTCATCAAGGATCATCCCTATATGGCCGTCACGGATGCCGACGGAAAGTTCGTCATCAAGAACGTCCCTGCCGGCACATGGACTTTCCAAGCCTGGCAGACGGTTTATGTAACTAACGTGAAAGTCAACGGCAGTCCGGTCGAATGGTCGAAGGGCCGCTTCGACATTGAGATCAAGCCAGGCGCGAACGACCTAGGTGAAATTCGTGTCAGCCCAGACTTGTTTCAGTAGTTCCAAATTTGTCAAACGTGCGATAACCTGATTCTTTTCGTAATCCGTGATCGTCCTGAATCCGTGGGGAGAAATAATGCTGGTTTACCCCGCGGATTCAGGACGACCACGGAGTAGGACTGCGCTAGCGCGACAGGAGGGCAAACGGAAGTGAACATAGCAGACAAGCGTTGGACCGCCGTGCTGATTGGTTCGATCGGTTTTGCCGTGGCGGGCGTTGTCAGTTTGTTGGTCGTGTCGCTATCGGCGTGCGGACGTGTGGAACCGCCGGATCAAGTGGCGAATCCAGCTAACTATGAATTGATTCGCACCGCGCTGGAGGCGGGCGGCGGCAGCGGCGAAACGGCGGCTGTCCAGCAGCTTGCTCAGCCCACCGGATTCGCAACGCTCAGCGGCACGTTCAAGCTCAGCGGCTCGCCGCCGGCGCGCGTGGCACTGCCGATCAGCGGCGACGATCGCAACGTGTGTGCTCCCGGCGGCAAGACCATCTTGGACGAGAAGCTGGTCGTCGGTCCGCAGAACGGCATCGAAGACGTATTGATCTACCTGACTACGAAGATTCCATTGGATGATCCAAAATGGGTCCATCCCTCGTACGATGCGCAGAAGAATGCGGTCGTTGAGTTTGACCAAAAACAATGTCTGTTTTTGTCGCATGTGTTTGCGATGCAATCGTCTCAAAAACTGCGGATTCTGAACAGCGATCCGGTGGCCCACAACACAAAGTTGAGCCCGCCGGGAGGCCGCGGCGATAATCCGATCGTGCCGAGCCGGTCGGCGTATGAATACAACGAGCCGGGCGTCGAGTTGCGTTCGCCCTTCGAAGTGTCTTGCAGCATTCACCCGTGGATGTCCGCGTGGATGATCTTCCGCGACGCACCGCATTTCGCGGTATCGAAGCCTGACGGCAGCTTTTCGATCACCAATGTTCCGGCGGGTGTCGATCTGAAGTTCCGCGTGTGGCAAGAGCGAGCCTCATCGCTGACGTCGGCCAATGTGAACGGCCAGGCACAATCGTGGAGCAAGGGTGAATTCACGATCAAGCTAGAGCCCGGAGAAACCCGCAACCTGGACGTGGTGCTGGATGCCGCCGCGTTCAAATAGTCTATTGCTATTCCACTGCCGCCAGTGATCACTAATTATCTTGACATGAACATGACGACATTTTCTTCCGGCACTCGACGCCTTTCGCTGCTTGCTTCGGTGCTGTGCGTAGCCGCGCTGTTGACCGGCTGTGAGTCCCCTGACGCCCGTTTCCGCGGAAACATGGTGGCCATTCGCGCCAACTTTGGCGACAAGTATCGCACTCAGGATCAGCATGTAAAGGACATTGCCGACGTGTTGGCGGCGATGTTCGGTACGCCCGATGAACCGCATGTGCCGAAACTGCCGGACTTGAACACGGCGGAGGTGCTGGACATCGACAAGCTGCGGATGGCCGCCGGTCCGGTTGGCAGTGACGAATTCGACCGGCCGCGAGGGCTATATCGTCAGCATTGCGCTCATTGCCACGGTATCTCTGGCGACGGGGCGGGACCAACGGCTGCGTTTTTGAATCCGTATCCGCGCGACTATCGGCTGGGAAAGTTCAAATTCAAGTCGACACCGATTGGTTATAAGCCCACGCACGACGATCTGAAGAAGATTTTGATCGACGGCATTCCCGGCACGGCGATGCCTTCGTTCGCGCTGCTGGACAATGACGAGATCGACGCTTTGGTGCACTATGTAAAATACCTTAGCATCCGCGGCGAGGTGGAACGCGATTTGATCCGTTATGCGGCAACGCTCGATCTCGAGGCGGAGCCGCCGGAGCGGATTGTCAACGTGGCTTACGCAAAAGAGAAACCAAGCGACTTCGCCGAGCAATTGGAGGAGGTCCAGCGAAGTGCCGCGAGGTTGGTAACACAGTGGCAGAATGCCCGGTCAAACGTCATGGAAGTCGCGCCGCCGTCGCGCGACATGAATGATCCGCAAGCGCGAGTCGCGGCGATTCGTCACGGGCGCGAGCTGTTCTACGGTGCCGTAGCGAATTGTTTCAGTTGCCACGGCGACACGGCGTTGGGCGACGGCAAAGTTTCATACGACGATTGGGTCAAGGATCCAGGTTGGATCGATGGTTCAACCAACCAACCGATCGCCGCGCAGATTCCTGAGTTTCTCGCGCTGGGTGCGCTGGAGCCTCAGGTGCTGCGTCCGCGAAACCTGCGATTGGGGATGTATCGCGGCGGGCGCCGCCCCATCGACATGTACTGGCGGATTCGCAACGGCATCGAGGGCACGCCCATGCCGGCCGCGGCCTTCAAGCCGGAGGGCGCGCCCGAGGACATGAAGGGTTTGACGCACGACGACATTTGGGATGTGGTCGAGTACCTGCGGTCGCTGCCGTACGAATCGATCAGCCTGCCCGCGCCGCAAGAATTGGAAAACCTGCGAGAACGATCATAACGCGGCCTGCTGTGCCGGCGTACTCGCCGCTCGGTGGTGAGAGGCCGCTGGCCGGACGGCTGGGAGGAATACCGTGGGACGTTTTTGGAGTTTGTTGTTTTTATTGGTCCCCGTGCTGGGCGTGGGGGCCTTCGTGTTTGCTGCAGCCGACGTCTGGCCCATTCACGGACACTGGCTGCCGGACAACATCAACGATCACGGCGGCGTGATCGATAGTCTGTTCATGTTCATTCTGTACCTGACCGGGGTCATCTTCATCGCCACCGGGATCGCCCTGTTTTGGTTCTTGTGGAGGTACGACGCTGCCAAGCACGCCGAGCCGGCGAAATTCACGCACGGCAGCCACACGTTGGAAGTTGTGTGGTCGATTCTGCCCGCCGCCATATTGCTGTTCATCGCCATCTATCAAATGAACGCTTGGGCCGACGCCAAAATACGGCGGCCGATCGAGTCTTCCGGCCCGGACGGCGTCGCCGGCACCGCGGACGATGTGCCGCAGCGGCCGCTCGCCCTGGTCACTGGCCGTCAATTCGAATGGCAAATCCACTATTCGGGGCCTGACAAGGAGTTTAACTCCGAGGACGACACGGTTCGCGACGACGTGTTCATCGTCAATGAATTACACGTGCCCGTGCATGAGGAGGTCGTGCTGCAAATCGAAAGCCAAGACGTGTTGCACAGCTTCTTCCTGCCGAACATGCGGATTAAGCAAGACGTGGTGCCGGGCATGAAACAGTTTGTTTGGTTCAGAGCCAACCGAGAAGGCACGTTCGATATTGTGTGCGCCGAGCTATGCGGCTGGGGGCACTACAAGATGAAAGGCCGTCTAACGGTCGAGAGCCGCGAGAAGTTTGATCGCTGGCTCGCCCAACAGTACGACGAGCAGCAGCGCCGCAGCTTTGTGGCGGGCACAGGAGAATAATCATGAGTGCAAGCACAGTCGACTCACATGGTCACGCCATCCCGCACGCCGCCGGCCACGCGCACGGCGGCAGTTCGGTCGGCCATTTCATTAACACGTACGTTTTCTCCCGCGATCACAAAATCATTGGGCTGCAGTTTTTGTTTTCGACGCTCTTGTGGTTTTTGGTCGGCGGGCTGTTGGCGCTGGGCATTCGCTGGCAGTTGGCTTGGCCCTGGCACGACATGCCGGTGATCGGCCGGATGCTGTTCTCGCCTGAAGGAGGCCAGATCTCGCCCGAGTTCTACACGATGCTGTTCACGATGCATGCCACGGTGATGATCTTCTTCGTGATCATCCCGATTTTGGCAGGCGCGTTCGGCAATTATCTGATTCCGCTGATGATCGGTGCCGACGACATGGCGTTCCCGACGCTGAATATGCTCAGCTACTGGTTCATGTGGCCGGCGTTTTTGTGCATCGGTTCCAGCTTCTTCCTGCCGGGCAACGGCGCCGCGTCAGGTTGGACGTCGTATCCGCCGCTATCCGCTGTGTGGGAAGCCGCACCAGGCAGCGGCATGGCACAAACGATGTGGCTGTTGGGCATCACGTTTGTCGGTATCTCGTCGATGATGGGTTCGGTCAACTATATGACCACCATTATCAACATGCGGGCGCCGGGCATGACGATGTTCCGGTTGCCGTTGACGATCTGGGCCATGTTCATCACGGCCATTTTGCAAGCGTTCGCGCTGCCTGTGCTGACGGCGGCCGGCTTTATGCAACTCATGGATCGCACGATCGGCACCGGGTTCTTTTTGCCGGAAGGCTTGGTCGTGAATAATTCGATGGCGGCCACCGGCGGCGGACAGCCGCTGCTGTGGCAGCATCTGTTCTGGTTCTACTCGCACCCGGCCGTGTACATCATGATTCTGCCGGCGATGGGCATGGTGTCGGACATCATCAGTTGCTTCGCCCGCAAGCCGATTTTCGGTTACAAGCCAATGGTGTACTCGATTTCGGGCATCGCCGGGCTGGGCTTCATCGTGTGGGGGCATCACATGTTCATCTCCGGCATGAATCCGGTGCTGGGCATGACGTTCATGGTGGCCACGATGCTGATCGCTCTGCCCAGCGCCGTGAAGGTGTTTAACTGGTTGGGAACGATTTGGGGCGGCAAGGTGCTATTCACCACGCCGATGTTATTCGCGACGTCGTTCGTGTCGATGTTCATCATCGGCGGGCTGTCGGGCATTTTTATGGCTGCCACGCCGGTGGATATTTTTATTCATGACACATATTTCATCGTGGCTCACTTCCATTACGTGCTATTCTCCGGCACAGCCATGGCGGTGTTCGGCGCGATTTACTTTTGGTTCCCGAAAATGTTCGGCCGGATGATGAATGAGACGTGGGGCAAAGTGCACTTCTTCTTCACGTTCGTTTTCCTGAACGGCACGTTCTATCTGATGCACATTCTGGGCGCGGTCGGTTTTCCGCGGCGGCTGGCGGATCCGTATCACTACGAGACGTTCGCTCACCTGCAGCCGATGAACCAGTTCATCACCATCTGCGCCATCGGCATGGTGTCGACGCAGATTATCTTTGCCATTAACTTTATTTACAGCATGTTCTACGGTCCGTCTGTGGGGCGCAACCCGTGGCATGCAAACAGCCTGGAGTGGACCGCACCCAGCCCGCCGGGACACGGCAACTTTGACTTTCAACCGATCGTGTATCGCGGGCCGTACGAGTACGGTTCGCCCGAGGTCGACACCGACTACTATCCGCAGATTCAACCGCCGCCAACGCACCCGAAAGGCACCGTGCCGCCAAAGCACCATTGAACAATCGTGACAACGCAGACTTCGCCACAACCCGACAGCCCTTGGCCACATCGATTGGCCGTGCTGTTGGTCTGCGCGACGTTTCCGCTGATCTGGGTCGGCGGGCTGGTCACGACGTATCAGGCGGGCATGGCGGTTCCCGATTGGCCGAGCACGTACGGTTACAACTTGTTCTTGTACCCGTGGCAGACGTGGATCTTTGGCCCGTGGGATTTGTTTATCGAGCACGGCCACCGGCTGCTCGGCGCGCTCGCCGGTTTGCTAACGATCGCTTTGGTAGCGGTCGCGTTTCGCCATGAGCGGCGCAGATGGGTGCGTTGGACTGCGGTCGGCGCACTGCTGGCCGTTATCGCCCAAGGCAGTCTGGGCGGCGCGCGTGTGTTGCTGGACGCTCGTCAAGTCGCCCTGTTGCACGGCTGTTTCGGGCCGGCATTCTTTGCTCTATGTATCGCTCTTGCGGTCTTCACTTCACGACTGTGGAAACAGGCGGCGGAGTCGCGACCGAACGTCGGGGCAAGTCGGTTGCATCGCGTCGCGTTGCTTACAACACTGCTGGCATTCGTGCAATTATTGCTCGGCGCTAATCTCAGGCACATCTCAGTCGACGCTGCCCCCGGCACGTTTCGTGCGCTGGTGTTCATGCACCTGCTAGTCGCCGCGATCGTAACCGTGCAGGTGTTTGTGTTGGCCGCGATTATTTGGTCCAGCCGCTTTCAGCACCCGGCACTCCGGCGGCCGGCGCTGGCACTGTGCGTGCTGATTGTGGTGCAACTCATGCTCGGCGGCGGCACGTGGGTAGCGAAATACGCTTGGCCCTCTTGGTTATCGGGTTATCAGTTCGCGGCGTCCCACACGGTCGTGGCCGAAAGTTTTAGTCAGGCTGTTACCGTCACAGCGCATGTAGCGACAGGATCGCTGATCTTGGTAGTTTCACTGCTGATCGCGCTGCGAGCGTTGCGGTTGTACCCGCCGCGGCTGTCGCGTGAAGGACGTCGCAGCGAACGCTCGTCGAGTGACGAGAGCCGGATGCGCCGCCAAGCTGATACTTTGGCCGTCGCTTGCTCCAGCCTCAGTCCGCGGGAGGTGATGGCATGAGTGCGAGCACGCTAACGATCACACGGCGCCGCGCGTTGGGTCTCGCGCGCGTTTTCGATTATGTCGAGTTGACGAAACCCAAGATTGCTCTGCTGATCTTAATGACAGTCGCCGTCGCGGGATACGTCGCGCGGTGGGGACAACCGGAAACGTGGCCGCTGATCCACGCGCTGCTGGGCACGTTATTGGTCGCTGCGAGTGCCAGCGCGCTGAATCAATGGCTCGAGCGGCGGCGCGATGCCTTGATGGAACGGACCGCCGACCGGCCGCTGCCCGCCGGGCGACTGACAACCGCCGAAGTTCTGGCGTTTGGCACCGTGAGTGCGATCGCCGGAGTCGCTTACTTGGCATTGGCGGTCAATGTGACAACCGCACTGTTGGGCATGCTGACCTGG
>JBGTKH010000107.1:0-4925 GCA_041744735.1 Pirellulaceae bacterium
TTCGCGGAGTTCGGCAAGTTCCGTTACAGCGGGCCGGCAATCGGGCTCTGCCTGGCGGTGACGCTGCTGGCCTGTGTCACGTTAACGCCGGCCCTGCTGCGCGCGTTCGGTAGCGTCGTGTTTTGGCCGTTTGGGTTGCCAAAGCGGAGTGCAGTGAGCACGTCTGAAGAGTCGTCGCGGAAGTGGGAAGATGATACAGAGGATGAACTCGGCCGCTTTGAGTTCCTGTGGCAATGGGCGGCCAAGAAGATCGTGGCGTATCCCGGCCGGATTCTGATTGTCAGTTTGTTGTTGTTGTTTCCTTTCGCCGGATTTGCGTTGCGCGTGCCGCCGTTTTCGCCGCCGCACGAAAAGTTTGAAGGCACGCGCATTACTTACGACATACTCAGCGAGTTGGCGCCAACTTGTCCCAGCCGGCAAGGTACCGATATTCTCCGGCGGCACTTTCCCGTCGGTGAGAGCGGGCCGGTGACGGTGTTGGCGGTGAAAGAGAACGGCCGCTTCGATACCCCCGCCGGCCGCAACGAAATCGACGGCTTGGCCCAGCAACTGTTTCTGCCCGACGTGTCGGCCGTGCGCAGCATCGTCGATCCGCTGGGCGACCATCGGCCGGGCGAGCATATCGGACTGGCAACCAGCCGCTCGTGGCGAACGCGGCTGATGCGGCCTCATAAGTTAACGGAAGAGATCTTCGTGGCCCACTCGCCGGACATGGCAGACGACATCGCGCGGTTCGACTTAATCGTGGACTACGACCCGTTCTCGATCGAAGCGGTGAACGTGCTGAGTGCCGTTGATCGAAAACTGCAAGCGATCAGCAATGATCCGAACTCGTACTGGCACGGTGCGACTTTCGCGTACGCCGGGACCACGGCTGCGATTCGTGATTTGCGCGGCGTGACGCAAGCAGATACGGTGCGAATCGAAGTGCTTGTCGTGCTCGCCGTATCGGCCGTGTTGCTGGTAATCCTGAAACGGCCGGTGATCTGCCTGTACATGGTTGTATCCGTGTTGTTCAGTTACTATGTGACGATCGGGGCCACCGAATTGTTTTTTCAGTGGGCGTACGGCGAGACGTTTCACGGGCTGGACTGGAAAGTTCCACTGTTTCTATTTGTAATTCTGGTGGCCATCGGCCAGGACTACAACGTGTACTTGGCCACGCGCGTGTTTGAAGAGCAAGAGCGGCTGGGACCGATCGGCGGCTTGCGGCGGGCCATCGTCCGCACCGGCGGCATCATCACAAGCTGCGGCGTGATTATGGCCGGCACGTTCATTTCGATGACCAGCGGCACGTGGGGAGCGGCGCTGCCGGATTGGCTGCCTATGAAAGACGTACTTTTCGGTTCCTCGGCCGGAGCGCTGCGCGGCATCGTGGAGATCGGCCTCGCGTTATCGCTGGGAGTCATGCTCGATACGTTCGTCGTGCGGCCCGTGCTATTACCGGCGTTTTTAGCCCTGTTGAGCCGCCGCGCCGCAGGCTCGGGTCCGCGGGACACGCACCATTCAACGGAGCAAGCGTTTATGTCTGACGTTAAACTGCGCGACATCGTACGAAAACGGGCGGAAGACCGCTGTGAATACTGCCGACTCCCGCAGAGCGCCGCGCCGTTTTTCACCTTCCACATCGAGCACATCCGCGCACGCCAGCATCGGAGCAGTGATGACGCTTCCAATCGCGCCCTCGCGTGCCCGGACTGCAATGCAGCCAAAGGCGCGAATCAATCGGCGTACGACCCAGAGACTGATACGCTTGTGGCGCTCTTCAATCCCCGCACGGATGCGTGGGACGAGCATTTCGAGATGAGCGGCGCGACGATCGTTGGCCGAACGCCCGCCGGCCGCGCGACGGTGCAACTCCTCGAAATGAATGAGGATAGGCGCGTGGAGATGCGGACTGAACTACAAGCTGCCGGTCTGATGTAGGTTCGCTGACAATGCTATTCCGCGATTTGACACGACGGCGAAACGGAATTTTCTCTGATTCAAGGATTGCCCTAGGATTCGAAGACCGTTACGACGACGATGCCCTAGCGAACGTCGAACGTCGGACCATCCATCACGCTTGTTGCTTTTGGAGCAGTCGCCGTGCCTTGGCCTGCAGGATCGTCACGAAGTGAAAGGCGTCGCGGTACCTGTCGTACTCGGCTCGCTCGTTCGGCGATAGCTGACCCTCGTTTGCCTTATCGGCCAGTTCATCAACACGCGCCTGCGTCTCCGCGTCCGCACGAAGATCCACGATGCGCTCGGCAACCTCGGGCGTGAAGCAGTCGGTAAACGGGTCGAGAACGTCAGTTTGCGTCGATTGGCTCATCTCGGGAGTGTAGCAGAATCCGGGCGGGAATCCACAAGGTCGATAGAAAAAAATACCCTACTTCGTCGGCAAACCGGCAACGATCGTCGGCGACGGCTGCTTGATCGATGCCGAAAGGGCCTTGGCATGTATGTGAATGCATGATTTGGGCTGATAAAATCGAAAGAACCGTGCCCAACAGCGTCTGCGCTTGCTTGAATTGATTTCCCGTCGGTTGTAGATTAGTTGGGACAGCGTCGAACCACACATCGAGTAAATTCATGAAGCTTTCCCTTCAGTCGGATAATGGCGAAGTCGTGCGGATCGAGCTCGCCGGACAAGTCATTCAAAAGCACATTTCGCCCTTTAACGAGCCGCTCGGCGAATTGCTGCGGGATGACGCCTATTCCCGCAACGTGCTGATCGACATGCACGACGTGGAATTGCTGGACTCCAGCGGCGTCGGCTGGTTGCTGGTTTGCCATAAGCGGTTCCGCGAAAAGGGCGGCACGATGGTCTTGCATTCGCTGTCTCCCGTCGTGCGAAATGTGCTGAAAGTTTTGAACCTGTACTTGGTATTCAAAGTATGCGAGAACGAGGGCGAGGCCCTGCGCCTTGTCCAAGGAGCGGCATGATGAACGATCGATCCAACCGCGTGCGCAACAACGAAGCGGCCGGCAACGTTGCTGCGGACGAGGTCGAGGCGGTGGACTTTTCGGAGGACGAGCAGGGTGCCTTCGACCCGGCTGCATTGACAGACATGGAAACCGTGGCGGCGGTGGAAGCCATCATGGGCCGCGCCGTTGAACTGCAAGCCAGCGACGTCTTCCTTCACACGGACCAATATTCGGTCGACATTGCGATCCGGCGGCTGGGCATTGTGCAGCGGCTGGCGATTGTGTCGCTGGAGAAGGGCCGGCATTTGATCAGCTACGCCAAGGCCATGGCCGGCATGGACATCGCCGAGCATCGCCGGCCCATGGACGGCCGCTGGCTGTACGAAGGTGGCGGCCGAACGGTTGACCTGCGCGTGAACACCATTGCCACGCTCTTTGGCGAGGACATGACGATGCGCCTGTGGGACCGCGAGGTGGGACTGCGGTCGATCAGTCATTTGGGGATGACCAGCAACGACTTGAACAAATTGACGGCGATGCTGAGCAGCCCCAGCGGTTTGATTCTGGTGACGGGTCCGACCGGCACGGGCAAAACTACGACGCTGTACGCGTGCTTGCAGCATTTGAATAACGGCTCGCGGAAGATCAACACGCTGGAAGACCCCGTCGAGTACGCCATCCCCGGCATTCGTCAGGCGCAGATCAACCCCAAATTGGAGTTGGACTTTCCCGAGCTGTTGTTGAATGTGTTGCGGCAGGCGCCGGACGTCATTATGGTCGGCGAGATTCGCGATCAGCAAACGGCGGCGACGGCGGTGCGTGCTGCGAACAGCGGGCATCTGGTGTTGGCCACACTCCATGCGCCGGTCGCGGGTGGAGCGGTGCAGAGCATGTTGGCGTTGGGGTCGCACCCGTTTTTCCTGTCCAGTTGCTTGTTGGGCGTTGTTGCCCAGCGACTGGTGCGCACGCTCTGTCCCAATTGCCGCATGGCCTATGACATCAGCGAAGCGCCGCAGACATTCGCGGCGATCGCCGACTTACTGGGACCGGGCGAGGGCAAGGCGATCTACGGCCCAGGCGGCTGCGAACAATGTCTGAACGGCGGCTACGTCGCGCGCAGCGGATTGTTCGAAGTCATGACCTTGAACCAAAGCATTCGCCGCTTGGTAGCCGCATCTCGTCCGAGCGAAGAGATCGAGCGTGCGGCCATCGAGGCGGGCATGGTTGAATTCCGCCGCGGTGCGATGCTGAAAGTGGCGCAGGGCGTAACCAGCACGGAAGAAATTCTGCGCGACGTGCCTCAGGAATACCTCGGTCTTGAAGATTGACCGCGCTGGTTGCTCCGCGCTGACGAGTGACTCGCACGAATGGAAGGCAATTAGGTGGCTGGGGCTGAGTCCGCGAAGCCCCAGCTCGCGCCGCACTGGGGCTTCGCGGACTCAGCCCCAGCCACCCTCGCTTGAGAAACAAGGCTTGTACCCCCTTGGAGGTTCATCATGGAATTGTCGATTCAATCTGACGATGGGGGCGTCGTCCGTATGCAAATTAAGGGACCGGTGGTGCAAAACAAATTGCAGCCCGCAGCCGAGCCGATTGGCGACATGTTAGGCGCCGGCGGATACGCGCGGAAAGTGGTGCTCGATTTGCAAGGCGCCGAATTCATCGACTCCAGCGGCGTCAATTGGCTGCTGCGCTGTCACAAGCGGTTCCGCGAGAATGGCAGCCGCCTCGTGTTATACGGCATTCCCCCGTTGGTCATGAACATCCTCAAAGTGCTGCGCATGCATTTGGTCTTCGATTTGGCGCGAAGTGAAGAAGAGGCTGTTGAAGTCGCACAAGACAAAGCACCATCCAATCCTCGTTTATGACGGGCGCCGCCGCGTCCGTAGCTGCGTTCGCCAGAACGCGGCGGCGTGCCGCAAATCGCTAGTGCTTTGTCCAGACTAAAAATTGGGGTGGCCGGGGTCGAGTCTTCGAGCCCCCGGAATCGGTTTTTGCTGGAGGCTCGAAGACTC
>JBGTKH010000108.1:0-11605 GCA_041744735.1 Pirellulaceae bacterium
CAGAGCCAACGCCAAGCAACGTCGCCGATCCGACAAAAACTCCCACTCCTCCGCCACCCGTTGAGCCAGTCGAGCCGACGCTGTCGCCGGAAGATCGCAATCGGCAATTGCTCGCGCAAGTGAAAGAAGTGACCATCAAGCTGACTTCGATCGACAAGAATCGGCAAAGCAAGCTGAACCTGCGCGTGGAACGCACGGCGCAAGAGGTGCTGGAACGCTTGGGTTGGAAAGTCGTTGAAGCGGCACCGGCTGAGTTGGCGGTATCCTTCAGTGCGAAGGATGTTGGCGACGCCATCGAAATGACAATGAAAGCCGAGTTGAAAGCCCGCGACGAGAAGTCGCAACTTGTCACGTTGATCAGCCATGAGGCTTCGGTCGGGCAAGTAAACACGCAAATGATGGCTCGCCTGCGAGGCGAAATCCATCCGGCCGTCCAACTCGGCATCGCCGACTTCTACAACGGCTTATCCACCAAAACTCGTCTGGCACTCGCTCAGAGTGGCGGCGGTGCGAAGTAAAAAACGTCCGTTGCCAAAGGAGCGTGAACGGGGTCGGGAGTCTTTTTCAGATTTGGCGAGCTAGGGCGACCGACTTCCTAGTGGGCATTTCACGACGCGCGTCGCGTAGCGGAATTCGTGTGAATTCCGAAGTTTCACAACTTCGGCTACGACATTGAAAGACCAACTCGTTACTTCTTCACTTTCAGCTTGCGCGCCTTGAGCACGGGGTCGCTCTTCAGCGGCAACTGGACGGGCCGGCCGGTTTCGGCGGATTTGTAGATGGCCAGAATGATCTCGACCGAGCGGCGGCCTTCGTGGCCGTCGACCAGCGGGCGAGTGCCCTTCTTGATCGCGTCCAGCACGTCCTTGAACAGTGCGGTGTGTCCGTGATGGCCGATCGCGCTCGGGTCGGCCGCGCCGCCGCCGGTTTTCGTCTTGCCCGCCATCCGCTGCAAGATGGCGTCGTCACGGCTGGTCTTCTTGGCGAAGTCCCAAAACTTGATGTCTTCTTCCTCAATTGCCGCGGAACCTTCGCTGCCGTGAATCTCGATTCGCTTTAGATAGCCGGGATACGCGGCCGTGGTCGCCTCGATCACGCCCAGCGCGCCGCTTTCAAACCGCAGCGTCGCGGTCGCCACGTCTTCGACTTCGATTCGTTCGTGAGCCAGCGTCGCCGTGTGCGCCGAAATTTCTTTCACCGGCCCCATCAGCCACGCCAGCAGATCGACGCTGTGAATCGCCTGATTCATCAGCGCCCCGCCGCCGTCGAACTGCCAAGTGCCGCGCCACGCGCCGCTGTCGTAGTATTGCTGCGTGCGGTACCACTTCACGTACGAATCGCCCATCGTCACTCGGCCGAAGCGACCCTTGTCGATGGCTGCCTTGAGCAACTGGGACGATTCGTGAAACCGCGACGGAAAGATCGTCGACAGCACGACGCCCGCCTTCTCACACGCCTCGATGATCCGGTCGCAGCGTTTTAGCGTGATGTCCAACGGCTTCTCGACGATCACGTGTTTACCGGCGGCGGCGGCCGCAATCGCGGGCTCCATGTGAGCCCCGCTGGGACTGCAAATCGTGACCACTTGCACCGCGGGATCGGCCAGCATCGCGTCTAAGTCGTGATATGCCCGGCAGCCAGTGGCCGCCGCCAGCCGGTCAGCCGACGCCGGAATCATGTCAAAACACGCCGCCAGCTTCGCGCCGCGGATGTCGGCGATGGCCTTGGCGTGAAAGTTGGCGATCATGCCGCATCCGATTACTCCTAAACCCACTGCCATGCCGGTCACTCCTTGCTGTCGTTCGAGGCAAACGAAACGGCCATTATACGACCCGCCTCGCCCTACGAAAGAGCCGGGGCCGAGAGAGAGCGGGAGGAGTCACGTATCGGCCTCGTGTGGAACGCCAAACTTCCAGACCAGTGGAAGCGTCGGCCCGACGTGCTTGCGGCGAAGGGTCTCGCGGGTAGGGCACGCGGGGTGGGCCAACCTGGACGACAACTTGCTTTCCCTGTTTTCCCCTGTGAAATTGGTTGACGCGCCGCGCACGGTTCGTAAAATAAAGGTGCATCTCGGTATCCCCTGACAAAGTCTAATCGGCAGAGGGGACGTGGAATGTCTACCGTCTCGGAAGTCTCGCAGCAAGAGATCGAGCAACTGCGGCAGGCTCATTACAATGCCCAGTTGAGCGAGGTCGTCGAGATACACGACGAGCTGCGCATTCTGCGCGTCCATCCCGAAAGTGGCGAGCCGCACTTTTCGCCCGGTCAATACTCGGTGCTTGGGCTGGGCAATTGGGAGCCGCGCGTCGCAGGCGTGCAGGACGAGGATCTGGACGACCGCCAAGTGCGCAAGATGCTGAAGCGGGCTTACTCGTTCTCCTGTCCGATGCTCGATGCCGAGGGGCGCCTGTTGCCGCCCGATCGTTGCCCGTTCCTGGAGTTCTACGTTGTGCTGGTTCGACAGGGTGACGAGCATCCGCCGGGGCTCACGCCGCGGCTGTTTGCATTGCAGCCGGGTGATCGCCTCTTCGCGAGTCCCAAAGTGACCGGCCATTACACGCTCGACGCAATCCATCCCGACGACAATCTGATCTTCGTTGCGACCGGCACCGGCGAGGCACCGCACAATGCGATGGTCGCCGATTTGCTCTCGCGCGGTCATCGCGGCCGGTTAGTATCGGTCACGTGTGTGCGGCGGCAGAGCGACCTGGGTTATCTAAGTACGTACCGGGAAGTCGAGAGGCGTTACGGCAACTACTCCTATATATATCTGACCACGCGAGAGCCAGAGAATCTGAATCTGCGCGTGCCGAACTATGTCGGCAAAAGATACCTACAGGACTATTTTGATTCGGGAGATTTCGAGCGCGACAGCGGCGTGGCGCTCGATCCGCAACACACCCACGTGTATCTGTGCGGTAATCCGGCGATGATCGGTGCGCGGCGGTATTCACCCACGAGGCGCCTGGCGGAGGTAGAGTATCTGTGCGGTAATCCGGCGATGATCGGTGCGCCGCTGCGCGGCAGCAACAACGACCGCTACCCACAGCCGATCGGCATGGTCGAGATTTTGGAACGGCGCGGTTTTGTGGCCGACGAGCCTCATCAACCGGGAAACATTCACTATGAAAAATACTGGTAATTGGGAGGTACGCTGATGACTCTGCGAGACATTCTGCGCGTCAAAGGGACCGACGTGCATACGATCAGCCCGGACGCAACGCTCGACGACGTGGTGCAGGAACTGGTCCGTTACAACGTTGGTTCGTTGGTGGTGTGCGAACGTGCCTCCGATGACGACGAGCCGACGATGATCGGGATCATCACCGAACGTGACATCCTTCGTGCGCAGGCCGCCCACAAGGCGCCGCTGGAAGAGTTGTACGTGGCCGGCACGATGTCCAAAAACCTGATCACCGCCAAGCCCGATGACCGCATCGAACACGCGATGGGGCTAATGACCAAAAACCGCGTGCGACATCTGCCGATCGTCGTCAAAGGAAAACTGTACGGAATGATTTCCATCGGTGACGTGGTCAAGTCCCATCACGACCAGTTGGAAATGGAAAACCATTACATGAAGAGTTACATCCAAGGCGAAGGCGCGGAGGTGGGCACGTTGCTGTGATTGAATCGTCGTGGAATTCGCCAGAACGTAGCGGAATTCGCAAGAATTCCGAAGTTTTGCAACTTCGGCTACAACATTGAACTAACCCCAGACGGTGCGACGCAAAGAAAGGGGACCTGTCATGTATGCTCGAACGATTTTGTTTCCGACAGACTTTTCTGATCTTAGTCACGCGGCGTTGCAGTATGCCACGTCGTTGGCGTTGGACACGGGCGGCCGGCTGCTGGTCGTTCACGTGGAAGAGCCGGCCGCGGCGTACGGCGGAGGCGGCGACGTGTTCTCTGTCGTGCCCGAGCCGGATGACACAACGTTGCAGGAGCGGCTCGAAACGGTCGTGCCGACCGACGCGAGCGTTCGCTGCGAACATCGTCTGCTGACCGGTGACCCGGCCACCGAGATCGTGCGCGTGGCTCGCGAGGAAAATGCTGACTTGATCGTGATGGGCACGCACGGACGGACCGGCCTGAGGCGGTTGCTGATGGGCAGCGTTGCCGAGGCGGTGGTGCGGCACTCGCCGTGCCCCGTGTTCACGTTAAAGCAACCACACGAGACGTTAGTGGGAACTCACTGAAGGAGAACGACAATGTACTCTCGAATTCGCGACGACTGGTCGCGTCACATTGATGAGATAATCCGCTCGAAGCATTACACGTGGCTCGGCTTGGGACTCGGCGGCGAGCCCGTCGAAGATGCGCTGGTCACGCTCGTGGCCGACATCATGCACATCTGCAAACGGCGCGGGATCTCGTTTGAAGAGTTGATCGAACAGAGCCGAGCCAAATTTGAAGAAGAGGAACTGGAAGCCCCCGTGTGAAGGACACGAATGATGGAAAAAGTTCGCCTGTCATTTTCTAGAAAGCCTTTGTCGAGGAGGTAAATCATGAACGTCCAGGAATTCCTTCGCGAGCGCGACGTTACGTTTCAAATGATGGATCATCGGCCGACGTACAATGCGCAAAGTCTGGCCCAGGCGGTACACGTTTCCGGCGAGGAAGTCGCCAAGACGGTGCTGCTGCGAGCCGACGAAGATTACATGCTGGCCGTGGTGCCCGCCACACACACCATCGACCTGCACGGGATTGAAGAAGTCACGGGATTGGAGGCTGTCGAACTGGCCACGGAGGCCGAATGCGGCTATCGTTTCAACGACTGTGAACTCGGCGCCTTGCCGCCGTTCGGTTCGCGGTATGGGATGAAAACGCTGGTCGACCGTTCGCTGGCCGAGCATGACGAGATTGTCTTCGAGTCCAACAATCACCACGAAGCCGTGCGCATGAAATTCAGCGACTTTGAGAAGTTGGAGCAGCCGCTGGTGGGACATTTCTCGAACCATTTGTAGCCTGCAAGACATGCGGACGGGAGTTTGCCGATGATCACGGTCAAACACGTACATCACCGAATCCTGTGGTGGCTGGCGGTGCTGACCATGGCCGGCATGTTGGCTTTGGTCGCATTGAGCACGCCGCTGCGATAGCCCATGAGGTGACAGACATTTGTCACTTTCCGGGGATGACGACGAAACTTTTCCCGGTCCTGTAGCGACCAATTGTATCGTGGCATAGCGGGGCGATGTCTCTGGGCCGCGTTGTAGAAACGCGACGCGGGTTGTTTTCGAGCATCATTCAAGGGTCCCGACATCTCCGGCGGGAAAGACACAAGTGGCTGGGCTGCAATGATTTAAGCCGCACGTGGACGGCTTGCACAGGGGTTGGCATCGCGGGTGCATCTTGGCCCCTGCGTTGTCGAGCCGCCGTGTTGGCGGCAACCGTCTCGCCCACCGCATGCCGCAGGAGTTGTGACTTGGCCAAAACCATTCGTAAGATCGTCGTCAAAAAAATCGCTGCCCGCAATCCGAAAGACACTCGCCGGACTGCGGGGAAGCCGCAATCGGCCAACCACCGCGAAGAAGATCACTTTCCGGCCGACGAGGTCCTGCTCAAAGGACACGAAGTCGAAGCCTTCGACGACATCGAGGACCCGGAACCGGCGGATGTCGAACTGGAAGAAACGGAATTGGACGAAGAAACTGCAAAGCCTCCGACGCTCGATTCCATCGATGACCCCGTGCGCATGTACCTGATGCAAATGGGCCGCATCCCGTTGCTCAGCCGCGCCGAAGAAATCGATGCCGCCAAGAAGATCGAATGGGCTCGGCGCCGTTACCGCCATTGCATGCTGGCCACGGACTACATGCTGCAAGCCGCTGTAAACGCTCTAGAAAAAGTCCGCGACGGCCAATTGCGGCTGGACCGCACGATCGAAGTCTCCGTCACCAATACGGCCGAGAAGAAACGCATCCTGCAGCGGCTGGGACCGAACTTGAAGACGCTGCGCCATCTGCTGGTCAGCAACTATCGCGACTTCCGCATCGCGCTCAGCAAGAGGTTCCCCACCAAAGTTCGCCGTACCGCGTGGCAGCGGCTGGTGCGCCGCCGCAACAAAGCGGTGCGGTTGATCGAAGAGTCGAACCTGCGCACCAACCGCTTGCAGCCGCTGTTCGAAAACCTGCGCGAAATCTGCGAGCGGATGCAAGTACTCAAACAACAGATTCGCGAGGCCGAGGCCGGCCGGCTGAACACCGGACCGTCGCTGGAGGAGCTGCGCGCCGAGTTGCGCTATCTAATGCGGGTCACATACGAAAGTCCCGCTACGCTGTTGCGGCGCATCAAAGAGAGCGTCGAGTGCCAGGGCACGCACGATGCCGCCAAACGCGTGCTCTCCGCCGGCAATCTGCGGCTGGTCGTATCGATCGCCAAGAAGTACCGCAACCGCGGCCTGAGCTTCCTGGATCTGATTCAAGAAGGCAACACGGGCCTGATGCGGGCGGTGGATAAATTCGAGCACGCCCGCGGCTACAAGTTCTCGACCTACGCGACTTGGTGGATTCGCCAGGCGATCACCCGAGCCATCGCCGATCAGAGCCGCACGATCCGCGTGCCGGTGCACATGATCGATACGATGGGCAAGGTCCGCACGGTCAGCCGGCAACTGGTGCAAGAGCTGGGCCGCGACCCAACGCCCGAAGAAGCCGCCGACCGCGCCGGCCTGTCGCTGGACGACACGCGCTGCATCATGAAGATGTCGCGGCAACCGCTGTCGCTCGACCAGCCCGTGGGAGATCACGAGGATAGTTTCTTCGGCGAGTTCCTGGAAGACTATCGCGATGAAGACCCGCTGTACGACACTCACCAACAGGCTTTGAAACACCGCATCGAAGAGGCGATGGAGGCGCTGAACTATCGCGAGCGCGAAATCCTTCGACTGCGTTACGGCCTGGCCGACGGTTACACCTACACGTTGGAGGAGGTCGGCAAGATCTTCTCGGTCACCCGCGAGCGCGTCCGGCAAATCGAATCCAAGGCCGTCCGTAAACTCCAGCAGCCCTACCGCAGCAAATCGCTGCTCAGCTTCCTCGACGGCGTCGAGGTCAAACTGCCTGAGGAAGCACCGGCGGAAGCGACGTAGGCCGGCTGATTAGTTAGTTGGGTGAGCCTTTTACTGAATCGCGTTGGTGGAAGTGCTCGTCGTTTCGGTTGCGGTGTTGGGCGATTCGCTGCTGGCGGCTTCGGGCTCATGAGGAAACGTGCGCGGCCCAAACATTCGCTCACGATACAAAACCAACCCGTGCGCAGCGTGATATAGTGCGCCACATTCCAGCGGCACGCCTTGGGTGCGGCGGAAGATGTCGCACAGGCTTAAAGCGGCTCGCTGCACCCACGGTTCCCGCAGTTGCTCGTCGGTCATGGCCAGCGTTAGGAATTCCAAAATGTGGCCGGTCGTGCCCAGATTCTGCGCCAAGTCTGGCGAGCGGCCGGGGCGCTGAAAGTAATTCGTCGAAAACGTGCCATCGGGATTCTGGTACATGCGCGCTCGTTCGATCGCGTCTTTGATCTTGTCTTCGGTCAGCTTCCACGGACCCTCAACTTTGCCTCCTTGTTCCACATGCCGATTGAAGGCCAGCGTCAATCCGTACAGCCGGTGTGTGCCGCCGCAAGCGCTGACGGCCAAATCATGCCCTGCTTCGATCTCGACCAGCTTGCCGACGCTCCACTTCTGACCATCCGAAGCGGTCCACTCGTAATCGGTCGGCCGGTATGTGGTTAAGCCCATCAGCGTCCAACTGTATTCACGCAACACGTTGCGCGGCACATCCCATTCGGCTTGCTGCACGAAATCGGCAATCGTATACGTGTCGTCGCCCACCTTGATGGTTTGGTCCGGCTTCAAGCCGCAACCGGAGAGATAGCCGAGCCACTGATCGGAATGGCCTTGGCCCGTTTTGCTTCCTTCTTCCAAGATGGCTCTCAAGCCGCGGCGGCCCGTGTTGGTGTCCAGCACGCCCGGCTCAAAGTTCCACCCTTTCATCCGCCCGCCGGCCAGCAGATAATCGACGACCGAAACAAGCTCGCCGTCTTTGTCAACCTTGTAGGCGCCCTGGAAAGCCAGAGTGCCGTGCACAATCTGCCACGCCGCGTGATCGCGTAGGTTCAGATGTCGGTCTGCATAGGTAAAGTCCAGCACCTCGTCGAGTTCACGCAGCAGTTCGTCCTGCTTGGGCAGGTTGGCCGTATCGTTCAAATTTGTGGGCGGGCTGGAAACCGTGTCGTTGCAGCCGGGAACGAAGAATAGTGCGCCCGCCGTGATGAAAATGGATGAAGCGATCACAGAGATACGGATTGACCGGCATTGATTGGACATCGAGGATGGCTCCGCGGCAGCTCGCGGGATGAGCAGACGCAACAAGTTTCCTAATTGGATGGCAACGTGTCCGATGTCTTCCGGTGACCCTCGGAGCACCCTTTATACCGCGCTGTGGAGTCCGGTCCTAGCGGTCTGGGATGATTGCAAAGAATACGCAAGCGCAAACGGATTTTACGGGGATAACGTTTGGTGATCGGTACAGATCAGCAGGGTAGCCCAAGTCGCCAGACTTTGGCCAATTCAAAGGAAAACCAAACTCTGGCGAGTTCGGCTACATCCACGGTACTCTGGCGAGTTCGGCTACATCCACGGTTACTTTCGGCGAGCCAGGGCACGAGAATTTGGGTAAAATGCCGCGATTCGTGCGGTTGCGTAGAATTAGTGCAGCCTCTTCCGGTCGTGCGTTCCGTTGGTGCCGATCGCACCGTACGCCGATATGGACCGTAGATGCCATTAGGGTGCCGTCGACTGCGCGATGGAGTCGTCAACGGACCCTGACAAAGATTCGTGGGAAACCTGCGAATAGCCCAGTGCATGCAAACTGAAATCGAGGAAGCGTAAACTATGTTTTATCCGTTTGACCTTGGACTTCTGATTTTCGTTGCGCCCGCCCTGCTGTTGGGTATTGTGGCCCAGATGATGGTTAGTTCGGCTTATGCGCGGGCTCGGCAGATGCCGGCGCGGGCCAGCGGTTTTCAGGCCGCTCGGCGGTTACTGGACTCAGCCGGTCTATACAACGTGGGCATCGAACAGACGCCGGGTCATCTGAGCGATCACTACGATCCGCGGCACAAGGTGTTGCGGTTGAGCGCCGATGTGTATCACGGCCGCTCGCTGGCGGCGGTTGGAATTGCCGCGCATGAAGCCGGTCATGCTCTGCAGGACGCTCACGGTTACTTTCCACTCGTCGTGCGGAATGCGGCGGTACCCGCCGCCGGCTTCGGCAGCAGCGCGGGCATGTTGTTGCTCATCTTGGGCGTCATTCTAGGATGGACGCCGCTGCTGCTGCTGGGCATTGTTCTGTTTAGCTGCGTGGTGTTCTTTCAAGTCGTGAATCTGCCCGTTGAGTTCAACGCCAGTTCGCGCGCGAAAGAGCAAATCGTGTCGCTGGGCATCATCGACCCGCAAGAGTTGCCGTACGTGCGCAAGGTGCTCACCGCCGCCGCACTCACGTACGTCGCTGCCACGCTGCAATCGATCCTGACGCTACTCTATTATATCTTGCGATACGCCGGCGATCGTCGGTGACCTGGTCGAGCATCAAACGCGAATCATGGACGCTGGCTTATGTGATGTGAAAAGAATTCCCTCTTGCCGTTCCAACGGCGTCGTCGGTACACTCTGCACTCTCGTCATGCCTGCCGACGAAATCGTTGTGCACACTTCATTCATCATCTAATGCCCTCGGTATCGGCAAGCGCGATTGAGAGTTTGATGCCTAGCGAAAGGGCGCGTCAGCAATCTGAAAGAGTAGACGATTGACCTTTCAAAGGTCGATGCTAGATTTACTCAGGCCGTGATGACAAGCGAACGGCCTACACATTTCTTTCGCTCGTCGACCATCTAATTGAAGGTAGGCAGAGAGGCCATGCTCAGCGGTTTGTCGCCCGGTTAGGATTCCGCGGGCGTTCCAAATCGCACGTCTCAGTTCATTTAGCCTTCGCTGTGACCAGTGGTGCGCCGGCGGCAACTGATGTGGCACGGTGCAACGTCTGCGATGCCCGTTCGGGCCGGTTCACCGAAGCGAGATTTGAATTGATGCGGAGAGACTTGCCTTGCGCGTAACCTAACTCTGAGGTAGCTACTAAGATGAAAACCGGTTCCGCGATGCGGTTGCGGTTCTACACGCTGCGAGATTTGGATACCCTTCCCCAGCTCGAAAAACTGCCCAAAGAACGACGTGAAGCCATGAAAGTGGTGGCTCACGTGCTGCCGTTTCGAGCCAACAACTACGTCGTCGAGCAACTGATCGATTGGGAGCGAGTGCCCGAAGATCCGCTGTTCCAACTGACGTTTCCCCAGCCCGGCATGATCGGTGCCGAGCAGTATCAGCGAATGGCGGCGGCGCTCGACAACGGCACCGATTCGCGCGAAGTCCGTGCGGTCGCCGATCAGATTCGGCTGGAGTTGAATCCGCATCCGGAAGGGCAACTGGCCTACAACGTCCCGACGATGGACGACGAACCGGTGCCCGGCGTGCAACACAAGTACAGCCAGACGTGCCTGGTGTTTCCATCCGCCGGCCAGACGTGCCAAGCGTACTGCACGTTCTGTTTCCGCTGGGCCCAGTTCGTGGGCATGCAAGATTTGAAGTTCGCCACGGACGAGTCGATGCGGTTCCGCGACTACCTGCGGCAGCATCGCGAAGTGACCGACGTGCTATTCACCGGCGGCGATCCGATGGTGATGCGTGCGGACGTGCTGACCCGTTATATCGAGCCGCTGTTGGACGACGAATTCCGCCACCTGCAAACGATCCGCATCGGCACCAAGTCGCTGTCGTATTGGCCGTATCGATTCCTGAGCGACGACGATTCCGATCAGCTTCTAGGACTTTTGGAACGAGTCATCGCCAGCGGCAAACACCTGGCCATCATGGCTCACTTCAATCACTGGCGGGAACTGGAAACGCCCGCCGTACAACAGGCGATTCGGCGCCTACAATCGCTGGGCGCGGTGATCCGCACGCAATCGCCCCTTATCCGCCACATCAACGACGACGCTAACGTCTGGGCGCGGATGTGGAAAGAACAAGTGCGACAGGGGCTGGTTCCTTATTACATGTTTGTGGAACGCGACACCGGGGCGAAGGCGTATTTCAAAGTGCCGCTGTACCGGGCGTTGGAAATCTACCGCGAGGCGTCGGCTCAAGGGTCCGGACTGGCTCGCACGGCCCGCGGGCCAACCATGTCGGCGTTGCCAGGCAAAGTTGCCGTCGAGGGAGTCGCGGAAGTCATGGGCCAGCAGGTCTTCGTTCTCTCCTTCCTGCAGGCTCGCGACCCGGCTTGGTGCCGGCAGCCGTTTTTCGCGGAATTTGATCCAACCGCATGCTGGCTGAACGACTTGCGGCCGGCGTTGGGGGCCACGGAATTCTTCTACGCACGAAAACTCGAGGAATTGTTAGAGCAACGGCGACCGCAACCGCTGGAACTCGCCGCCGCTGTGCCGTAAGTCGCAGCTATGTTTGCAATACAGGCAATGATGCCAATTGCAGACTCTGCGGCGTGGTTTGAATTTGGGGTGTAAGGAAGATGGCGATTTTAAACGAGCAGATTG
>JBGTKH010000109.1:0-6589 GCA_041744735.1 Pirellulaceae bacterium
CGGGCACAATTGCGAATCAGATTGGCTGAATACGCATCCGAGAACAGGCTGTTCGGCCCCGGACCGTTACAAAATCCTAAGTAGATGTTGAAGGCTGCCGTACTACCTAGAGCAGCAAAAGGATAACTATGAACTGTGACAAAGTTCGACAGCACTGGGAGTTGTACTACGACTCGGAAGGGGATGCCGAGCTGTATCTTCAAATCAATGAACATCTCGCGGACTGCCAAGCTTGCGCGAAGTGGTTCTTCCAACAGGCGCAGTTTGAAGATGCGGTGACTGCCAAGTTGGCCGCTGCCCCAGCTTCGAGCGAAATGTGGGCGCGGATTCTGTCTGATACTGGCGTAGTCAGAAGGGCAGACGCGCGAGCCTGGTCGTTCTTTGGTCCTTTCTTCGCGCTGGCGGCGTCCGTGGTCCTGGCTTTGGGAATCTGGCAGTTCAATGCGTCCACGCAACCCGAGCACCTTTCGGCCCTCGCAGCGGCAGTTCACGAGCAACTTGCCAGTGGCACTGAGCGAATCGAATTTACCAGCGTTTCGGACGAGGCGGTTGAAGACTATCTCAAGGGGCGCGTTGCTTTTCCCGTGCGATGTCCTCCGCGGAAGGACGCTGGCTTTGAGGTTCGTGGCGGCGGAGTGTGCAGCATCGCTGGAGACAACGCCGCGTATGTCGTTGGACAAGTGGAAGACCGCGATGTTTCGATTTTTATCCTTCCGGAAGAGCGACTCGCTCAATTTGTCCACGAGCGCGACGCGTTAGTCAAGGAACAGGTCCATCATTGCCGTGAGGGAGAATATGACATGGTCGTTGCCAAAATCGACCGCAATGTCGTCGTGGTTATAGGGCACGGGCACCCTGAGCAACTGGAAAAAGTCGTGCGTGCTTATGGAACTTACCCGGAAGGGCCCGCTGTAAAAGGGGCACGGATCACGGACGAGCCCCGCAAGCCCTTGGCAGTTTAATAGGGACCTCGCGTCAAGTTTTTTGAATGGAGTTTGAATGGAAGGTCCTACGCCAACCCACCACGACGCCCTGTCTACCGGCGATCCGCCTCCCGAGGAAAAGAAGGCGAGTTGGCTGGTGCGCGTGTCGATTGCCAATCCTTACTTGGTGATCGTCATGTGCTTGATGATCGTAGTGCTGGGTTACGTGACGGTCGCGCGGATTCCAGTCGACATCTTGCCTTCGTTCAAAACACCTGCCGTTCAGGTGTTGACGCTCTATCCGGGCATGCCGACGGAGATCATGGAGAGAGACATTACCAGCCGACTTGAACGCTGGACTGGCCAGTCTGAGGGAATCGAACGTCAAGAATCTCGCAGCATGATGGGGGTGTCGATTGTTAAGGATTATTTCCGCGACGATATCGACCCCAACACGGCCTTCTCGCAGGTCACCAGCTACGCGATGAGCGATCTGTATTATCTGCCGCCCGGCACGGTGCCGCCGATGGTGATGCTGTTCGATCCGAGCGCACCAATGCCGACGGCGCTCTTGGCCGCGTCTAGTGAGGTGCTCGACGAGAAAGAAAGCTATGATCTCGCCTACTTTAACGTCCGCAACATGCTCTCAGGTTCGCCGGGCGTAATTGCGCCGGCGGTGTTCGGCGGCAAGCTGCGGCGGATCTACATCTATCTCGATCCCAACAAGCTGCAATCGTACGGCCTGTCGCTGATGGACGTGCAGCAGGCAATCAAGAAAAACAGCCTGATGATCCCTACCGGCACGGCTAAAATCGGCAAGGTCGACTATATGGTCGACATGGAGAACATGATCAGCGAGATTCCGGAGTTCGACGACATCGTCGTTAAGATCGTTGACGGGCGGCCAATCTTTGTCCGCGATGTGGGCGAAGTTGCGGACGCCTCGGCGATCCAATCGAACGTCGTTCGAATTAGCCGCGCACCCGGCTGGGAAAGCAAGCGCCAGGTCTACATCCCCATTTTTCGTCGGCCCGGTTCAAACACGATTGAAGTCGTAGAGGGTGTAAGGGAGCGAATTCCGGGATTCTTGGACCGCCTGCCGCCCAAGGAAGGCTACACCGATCCGGAGGCTGGTAAGCCTGCGTCGGGGCTCAACCTCGACGTGGTCGCCGACCAATCGGTGTTTGTCCGCACCGCGATCAGGAACCTAACATGGGAAGGCATTCTCGGCGCGGTGCTGGCGTCGTTGATGGTACTCATCTTCATTGGCAGTTTTCGTTCGACGCTGATTATTGCGCTGGCCATCCCGCTGTCGGCGCTCGTGGCAATCATCGGATTGTACTTCACCGGCAACACTCTCAATGCGATGACATTGGGCGGACTCGCGCTTGTGATGGGCCGTTTGGTCGACGATCCGCTGATTGATATTGAAAACACCTTTCGCCACTTGGAAATGGGAAAGACTCCAAAGCGTGCGGCTCTCGACAGCGCCATGGAAATTGCAATGCCGGTGTTGGTGGCGACGATTACCACGACCGTTGTGTTTTTCCCGGTTGTCTTTCTTTTCGGCATGGGCAAGTACCTGTTCACGCCCATGGCGCTGACTGTGACCATTGCGATGTTCGCTTCCTACTTCCTTTCGCGGACGTTGTCACCGGCATTCTGTGCTTACTTTCTCAAGGCCCACGATCCCAACGAAAAAAGGTTTATCCTGTTTCGGCTTGCCGACGCGTTGTACGAAAAGCTCCGCGCCTCATACACTGCGTTGCTACGATTGGCCGTTCGCTGGCGCTGGGCTACCGTCGTCGGATCCTTGCTCCTGGTTGCTGCCTCGCTCCCGCTCTACGGTTTGATTGGCCAGGAATTGTTCCCGGCGACCGACGCGGGACAGATTCTTATCAATGTTCGAGCCGAGTCGGGAATGCGTATCGAACTCACCGAACAACTCACGCAAAAGATCGAGCAGGAAATTCTGGCGGTCATCCCGGCGGAGGATCGCCAGATGATCGTCACGGACATTGGCGTGCTGTACGACTGGCCGGCCGGTTACACAAGCAATGCAGGCCCGATGGACGCCACAATGCTGGTCCAGCTCACTGAAGCGCAAGACCGGCACACAACGAGCCAGCGCTACGCCGATGCGCTGCGAGCACGATTGAACGAAAAGTTCCCCGACGTATCCTTCGCGTTCAATACGGGAGGCATGGTGTCGGCGGCGCTGAACTTCGGTCTGCCCTCGCCAATCAATATCAAGGTCGAGGGACGTGACATGAAGGAGCAGACGCGAATCGCCGCCGAGATTCGCGATCTGATCGCCCAGGAGGTTCCGGGCGTCGTCGACGCCCGCGTGCAGCAACCGATCGACTATCCCACGCTCAAGATCAAGCCCGACCGTACGAAGATGGCCTACTCGGGAATTACCCAGGAAGATGCCACGAAGAACTTAATGAGCATGCTCAACAGTTCGACTTCCTTCGATCCGGCGTTTTGGCTCGACCACGTCTCCGGCAATCATTACTTCGTCGGCGTGACGTACAAAGAGCAGAACATCGACTCGATGGATGCCCTGCGTACCGTGCCGATTTCCGGTGCCAATACGACGGCACCGGTGCAGTTACAAAACCTGGTCAAGGAACCCGTTATCGAGGAGTCGGCGGTCGAAGTTGCCCATTTGGCTCTTGGGCGGGTCGTGGACGTGTATGCCAATGTATCGGGCCGCGACGTGGGTTCGGTGGCCCGTGACATCGAGCGAGTCCTCTCGGATTGGGGTAAGCGCACCGATCCTCCTGCGGGTAGTTCCGCCTCGGTCACTTCGTGGGCAGTTCCCGATCCACAGAATCAGGGCCAATCGCTGGCCGGCTACGCCGTGCGTATGCGTGGTGAGGTTTCGAGCATGCGAGAATCGTTTAGCAGTCTCGGATTCGGCATGATCCTGGCTGCAACTCTGATCTATCTCATCATGGTCGCTCAGTTCCGCTCATTCATCGACCCGTTCATCATCATGTTTGCCGTGCCGCTGGGAATCATCGGCGTGCTGGTGATTCTGTGGGCAACAGGGACAACGCTAAATATTCAATCGTTCATGGGCGTCGTGTTCATGATCGGCATTGCGGTGACCAATTCGATTCTGTTAGTGGAATTCGCAAATAGACTGCGCGAGGAACAAGGTTTGACCCCGTTTCAAGCAGCGATTGAGGCTGGCAGCGTGCGATTACGCCCGATCCTCATGACCGCCTTGGCGATGGTCATGGGATTAATGCCGCTGGCGCTGCACGAAGGTGATCCCACGATGCCGCTGGCACGCGCCGTAATCGGCGGGCTCACCGCTTCGACCATACTGACGATATTTGTGGTGCCATGCTTGTACTCGATTGTCAAAGGTCGTGGTCGCCCGGCTACCTTATAATCCCTAAAAGAGCTTGGAGATATGCTATGAAACGATTCACATACAATTGGTCATCTAAGACCGCTCTCATCTTTACGCTAGCGGGTTTGGTACTCTTCGATGGTTCGAGCGATTCAAATACCGCCCGAGCGGCAAACCCCGGGGCAGTGCCTGGCGCTTTCGCCCAACAGGTCGTGGTTACCGACGGACATCAAATAGCTGTCGTGAATCCCAAGGTCGAGAATCTGCATCGCACCACCACTCAGCCGGCTCACGTGGAACCGTATGAACGGACCGATATCTTTGCTAAAGCGGCTGGCTATATTTCGCAGGTAAACGTTGATATCGGAGACCGGGTGAAGAAAGGGCAAGTACTCGCACAGTTGTGGATTCCAGAAATGGACCAAGAGCGCCTGCAAAAAGTTTCACTGGTGGACGACGCCCGGGCTGCGGTAGAGCAGGCCAAAGCGAGTATTGCGGCGGCCGCAGCCGCGGTTGGCGCCCCCGGTGCAAAGCTCGACGTGGCGCGGGCGGCGATCGCCACGCACGAGGCAGAAGTCGCCTTCCGTAGCGCCGAGCATAAGAGAATCGAAGATCTTGTTGCTAAGCGGTCAATGAATGAAGCCATCTTGGATGAAAAGGTCCATAAGCTTCGCTCTGCCGAATCAGCCCTCGCTGGCGCGCGGGCGAACATCCAATCGGCCGAAGCAAATGTCAAAGTCGCGCAAACGCACCAACTTCAGGCCGAAGCCAATCTGGCACGAGCCAAGGCACAACTCAAAATCGCCGAGGCTAATCTTAAGCAAACTGACGTACTGATGGAATACGCCCGAATTGTGGCACCTTATGACGGGTTGATCACACGTCGCTTGGTGGATTCCGGGGATTTCGTTCAGTCTGCCGTAAGCTCGATGACAGATCCGCTCTTCACTGTGGATCGTGATGAAAGGTTGCGAATAGTTTTTGATGTTCCTGAGTCGCAGTCGTCCCAGGTCCACATCGATCAGCCTGCTTCATTAGTCGTCGATGCTTTGAAGGGACGAGCGTTTGAGGGACGAGTCACGCGCACAACGGGAGTTCTCGATCCCAGAACTCGCACACTGCGTGGGGAAGTGGAGATGAACGGTGGGAGCACAGGTTTGCGCCCAGGGATGTACGGCATGATTACGGTCGTGCTCGCGGATCACCCACAGGCAGTGTTAGTACCCGCTCAGAGCCTGCGTTTCGACGACGGGAAGCCTTACGTGTACAGTGCTGGCAATGGCATCATCAACAAGCGAACAGTCAGTGTAGGGTTTGTAGACAGCGATCGAGCCGAGATTCTCGACGGCATCGGCCCAAGCGACTTAGTTGTGCTCGACCCGACCGCTTCGATTCAACACGGGGATGCCGTTCGGCTAGCGAAGTCCCAGTGAGCTACAGGCTGCACGGAGACGTTATCGTGCGTGCTAGCTACACCAGGGCGGAGCCATCCGTGCGGACCACGAAATGGTTAGGCCTAAAGGAAATAATCTCATCGGCGAATGGATTTGCCGAAGTTAAGTATAGTTTAAAGACCCAGGGAGGGGACAATGAATGTGTTCAACTTTATTGGGTGGCCATACGTCGGCCGCCTGCTATTCTTTTCGGCTGTATGCCTGACAGCAAACATTGATCAGGTTCTAGCAGCCGATAACCACCCACTCATTTCGAATGATGCCGCTTCGGGCTCGGCAGAAATCGAATTGAACCAGCCCCTCCGCATGCTTCCAGCGGTTCAGCAAGTTAGCGCGCTAGCGCCTGCACAACTCGAAGAGTTCGATGTGCCTGACGAAGTCATCCAACCAGGAGCGGCCTTGCCGGAAGATGATGTCTATCCGATCGATCTGCCGAGTGTACTAGGGCTTGCCGGAGCAAACAATCTGCAGATTGCTCTCGCTTCGGAGAGAGTGCGAGCCGCAGCGGCACGGGCTGATGCCGCTGAAGTGTTGTGGATCCCATCTCTCAATGGAGGCGTTGTTTTCAACAATCATTCTGGACAGCTGCAAGCGACGGAAGGTGACGTTCTGAATGTCAATCGTAGTTCCCTTTTCGTTGGTGGGAGCGCCGTGATGGGTAATTCGCCAGCTAATGGTGGCGCATCCGGGCCAGCACGTATGTTCGTAGACCTGTCTTTGGTGGACGCGATTTTTGAGCCGTTGGCAGCGCGTCAGCAAGTTCGGGCAGCACAAGCGGATCGCAATGCCACATTCAACGACACATTGCTTGGCGCCTCTTCAACATACTTCAATTTGATCCGTGC
>JBGTKH010000110.1:0-10050 GCA_041744735.1 Pirellulaceae bacterium
CGGTTGTCTTCGGCTGCTGGACGTCCGTCAGCCGCAAGTCAGTGCTGCCGGTGTTCGAACAATACAACCACCTGCTGTTCTACCCCGTGCAGTACGAAGGTGAAGAGCAGTCGCTGAACGTGTTCTACACGGGCGCCACGCCGAATCAGCAATTGGTGCCGGCGGCCGAGTATCTGATGAGCGAAGAGGGCGGATCGTACAAGAAATTCTACTTGCTCGGTACCGACTATGTGTTTCCGCGCACCGCCAATAAAGTGCTCAAGGCATATCTGAAAAGCGAGGGCGTGCCCGAGGAAAATATTGTCGAAGAATACACGCCGTTCCATCATCAGGACTATCAGACCATCGTGGCTAAGATCAAAGTGTTTGCGGCTGGCGGCGACGCCTGTGTGCTTTCGACGATCAACGGCGACAGCAATGTGCCGTTCTACAAGGAATTCGCCAACCAAGGCCTGACCGCGTCGGATTGCCCGATTATGGCCTTCTCGGTTGCGGAAGATGAATTGCGGGCGATGGACGTGCCGCCGCTGGTCGGTCACCTCGCGTGCTGGAATTATTATCAGAGCATTGACTCGCCCGAAAACAAGAAGTTTGTAGATGCAACCAGCACACCTTCAAGCCGGTCTATATCGGCGAAATTCAGTCCGACGGCCAATTCAAGATCATTCATGCAACGGATGGTTTGGTCGAATCGGATTCTTACAGCAGCTACCTGCATCCCGACGGCAACGTCCCAGCGCCCACGGGCGGACCCAAGAAGAGTTGAGGTTGACCTTCACGCCGCTAACGCGAATGACGAATGAGCAGTCCGGTGGTGCAACACCGCCGGACTGCTCTTCCTGTTTCTCCTCACCATGCGAAATCGACAAAAGGCGGAATCGATGAGCAGGATGAGCGTCTGCTTTCTTGTGATGCTGGCAGCGGTCCATGTGCTGCCGACCGGCCACGGCCGTTCGCATGCGCTCGCCGCTGATGAGCAGACCGTGCGCGAGCAGATGTTTCGGTTGGCCGATGAAGACAGCGGCGCGCGCGAAGCGGCAATCAACTCGCTGGCGGCCACACGCGACGGTCGTTTGGCGACGTTCTTCGACGATTATCAACTCGGCCGCATCTACTTGTGGAGCGGCAAGCTGGTGTTCGTCGAGCGGATGCAGAAGGATGCCGACGGCAATGACGTCGCGCCGCTGGCCGATGCCCTCACTCGTGAACCATTGTCCGGCGACAAACGGCCGATCATCGTGCCCAAGAGTGAATTGCAGTCCATGGGTCCGACCCGGCCGGAGCGCCGGCTGGTCACCAACGCGATTCGCCAACTTGAACTGTTCTCCGCAGACCGCGACCGGCGCTTGTCCGCCGTGCGAAAGTTAGGAGACAACCGCAGCGCGGATTCGTTGGCCAGACTCAAGGAAGTACTCCGAACTGAAAAGGACAACAAGATCCGCTACACGGCGCGCGAGAGCATCGCTTTAATTCACCTGGCCGGAAACATCCCCGACCAAGAGCCCGGCCAGCGCGTCAACGCGATCCGAGAATTGGGCGAAATGTGCCAAGCGCTTTTCTTTTCGCTGGGCGGATACGCGATGGGCATGTACTTGGCCCTTCACGGCGGGCCGGGAGGCATCGTCGACAAAGCGGGCTGGAGAATCCCCGCGTGCCTGTATGTGGTCTACCCTTACAGCGTTACCGAGTCACCCGGCGATGCGATGGTGCCGTGGTTTTGGAAGCTCTTTTATTGGCTGCCTTCCACGCTGTTCTTGGGCCTGCTAATCCCCGGTGTGTTTGCCTTGGTGATCGGATTCTTCGTTTTCCGCAGCCGCGTCCGCGGTGTTTTCTTTGCGGTGTTGACGCAGGCCATCACGTTGGCGGCGTGGCTGGTGTTTTGCATGAACGACATGAAACTCTGCGGCACCAACGGCCTGACGCGCTTTGAAAGCGTCGCTGGGCTGCCGGTCGGTGCATCCTCGACAAAACTCACGTTGTATTTCGTCACATTGACCGCGCTGGTCGGCGTTTATGGCCTGTGCTGGTATCTGGTCAAGTCGCGGCTGGGGCGGGTACTGATCGCCATTCGTGACAATGAAAGCCGGTTGCGATTCTCAGGGTATCAACCGTATGTCTTCAAAATGTTTGTCTTTAGCCTATCGGCGATGATTGCGGCACTGGGCGGCATGCTGTACGCGCCGCAAATGGGCATTGTCACGCCGACCAATATGGCCGTCGACAAGTCGATCATGGTTGTGGTGTGGGTTGCGGTAGGCGGGCGTGGCACTTTGTCCGGCGCAGTCTTCGGGGCGTTGGCCGTGAATTTGCTATACAACGTTTTGACGTCGCAGCGCGAATTTGTGTGGTTTCTCAAGGGCCAGGTGCCTGATCAGACATATCAATTGCTTGTCTGGAAGGCCGACTATTGGCCGATTGTGTTTGGTCTAATGTTTATAAGCGTGGTCTTGTTATGTCCAGACGGTTTGATGAGCCTTTGGCATCGCTGGATTGGAAACGTGACGAATCGCGTGAACTCAGCAGACAAGACCAACGGCAACTCGGCGAGCGAACAGGATTGAGAGCCCATGACGATTACGGCTGCCACCGCGTTGCAAGACTTGTCGCAGACGGACCGCATCCTGTCGATGCTGGTCTATTTGGAGAATGTCTTGGTGGTGTTTGACGGCTTCCGCGCCCTCGATATCGACGTGTTCGGCCTGTATCACAACGAGTTGCGAGTGGTCATTGGTCCCAACGGCGCCGGCAAAACGACTCTATGCGATGTGATCAGTGGCAAGACACGCGCTTCGGCGGGCAAAGTGTATTTGAACGGGACCGACGTGACCAGCGCCAGCGAAACGGAAATCGCTCGGCGCGGCGTGGGGCGGAAATTTCAAACGCCGACCGTGTTCGACAGCCTGACCGTCTTCGAAAACGTCGAATTGGCCCTGCCGCGCCGGCGAAGGTTATGGCAAAACTTGTGGGGCAGAACTACCTCCGATGAACACGATCAAATTCAGAGCATCTTGAAACGCATGAGGTTAAGTGACGAGATTCACAAGCCCGCCAAGTTCCTCAGCCACGGCCAACGGCAATGCTTGGAGATCAGCATGTTAATTGTGGCGAGTCCGCAATTGTTGTTGGTGGATGAGCCGGCAGCCGGACTGACGGATGATGAAACGGCGCTGATGGCGGACCTGTTGTTGGAGCTGCGTGGCGAGCATGCGATCATGGTGATCGAGCATGACATGGACTTCGTGCGGCGTTTGGGTTCGACAGTTACGGTGCTCAACGAGGGGCGAATCTTGGCCGAAGGAAGCATGGACGAGGTACAGGCGAACCCGCAGGTCGTCGAGGCGTACTTAGGGCGGTGAGATGTTATCGATTTGCGATCTATCGTTTTCGTATGGTTCCGTTCGCGTGTTGAATGCCGTCAACATGTCGATGGCCGCAGCGCGCGTGACGTGCGTCATGGGCCGCAACGGCGTGGGCAAGACGACGCTGATCAAGAATATCATGGGTCTGCTGCGGCCTTCGTCGGGCAACGTGCTTTTGGAAAACGCGGATGTGACGGCGCTGCCGGCCAATCGCCGCGCGAAAGCCGGCGTGGCACTGGTGCCGCAAGGCCGCCAGATTTTTCCAAAACTGACGGTGGAAGAAAATCTCCGCGTCGGGCTGCAAGCTGGCAAGTTCCGACGGCGCACAATTCCCGACGAGGTATACTCGCTGTTTCCCGTGCTGCGGGACATGGCCAGGCGCAAAGGCGGCGATTTGTCCGGCGGCCAACAACAGCAACTTGCCATCGCCCGCGCCCTGGTGAGCGATCCCAAAGTGATGCTGTTGGACGAACCGACCGAAGGCATTCAGCCCAACATCATCCAGCAAATCGGAAAAGTCTTGCAGGACCTCGTCCAACAACGCGGAATGACGATTGTGTTGGTCGAACAATACGTCGACTTCGTCCGCGAATTCGGCCACGACTTTTACGTCATGGACCGCGGCCAAGTCGTGGCCAACGGAACCACGGCCGAGCTGTCCGCGGAGCTTGTGCATCGACACCTCACCGTTTAGGATGTCGAAGCCTCATTTGGCCATGCTCGCTATGACGTATGACAACACATCCGCTCGCGTTCTCATGAAGCACGCTGAGGATCACACGGCGAACTCGCGCGGTTCCGCTTGGCGACCTTTTCAACCACGGCTGCCGCAGCGTCAACTCGGACGCGGGACGCTCGAGTTGTCGCACGTGAATGGGCGGACGGAAGTCACACAGGCTCAGGCCGTCAATCCGTTGAAACTGCTGTGCCCTCGCGGCCGGGATGCGGCCGCAAGGATTTACACCAGTACCTACGGCGGCGGCTTGGTGGCCGGCGACGAAATCGACTTGCACGTTCGCCTCGGCGCGCGGACAACGTGTGTCCTGAGCACGCAGTCGTCAACCAAGATCTACAAGAATCCCTGCCGTTTGCCGTGCCGGCAGCGAATGCAGGCGACCATCGCGGCGGACGCACTGCTGGTGGTCGCCCCAGATCCGATAACGTGCTTTGCCGAAGCGGCGTATGAACAGCAGCAACGATTCGACGTCGATCTTAACGGGTCCCTCGTTGTCATCGATTGGCTGACGAGCGGTCGTCGCGCGCGGGGCGAATGCTGGGCCTTCACTCGATATCGCAGCCGGCTGGACGTCTTTCTTGGCGGCCGACATCTGCTGGCCGACTCGCTGCTGCTGGATCCCGACGACGGACCGCTCGACGCGCCGCATTGCATGGGCCGCTTCCATTGCCTGGCGCTGGCCGTGGTTGTGGGTCAGCGGCTACAAGCGCCGGCCGATCAGTTGCTCGATCGTGTGGGCCGGCAAGGCATCCAGCGCGGCAGTTCGCTGATCGCGGCCGCCAGTCCAATTGCGCACGGTGCCATCCTGCGCGTGCTCGGCACGACCACGCAACAGGTTGCTCAATACTTGCGAGACCGATTATGCTTTCTTGGCCCGTTGCTGGGTGAATCGATGTGGGCCAGAAAATGGTGAACACGAGGTGCCTGGGGCTGCAAGCCCCAGCCACCCAGCCGTTGATTTGCCACAAGGAGTTCGACCGTGCACTTATCGCCGTGGGAAATCGAAAAGCTGCAGCTCCACAACGCCGGTGTCGTCGCGCAGAAGCGCCTCGCGCGCGGTCTGCGGCTGAATTATCCGGAGTGCGTGGCGTTGATCGCCACGCAACTGTTGGAGTTCATTCGCGAAGGGCGATCGGTCGCGGAATTGATGGATTTTGGGCGGCAGTTTCTCGGCCGCCGGCAAGTGATGCCGGGCGTGGCGGAGATGATCGCCGAGGTGCAGGTCGAGGGCACGTTCCCTGACGGTACGAAGCTGGTCACCGTCCACCATCGGATCGCTGCTCAAGACGGCGATCTGGCGTTGGCGCTGTACGGCAGCTTTTTGCCCGTGCCCGATGTGTCGGTCTTCGGCGACGCCGCAGCGGACGAGCCGGAGCCGGGACAGTACATCACGGCCGATGATGATTTGGTGCTGAACGAGGGGCGCCAGACCGTCACGTTGACCGTCACGAATCTCGGCGACCGGCCGGTGCAAGTCGGCAGCCACTATCATTTCGTGGAGACCAACCGCGCGTTGCAGTTCGACCGCGAGAAAGCATACGGCAAGCGGTTGGACATTCCCGCCGGCACGGCCGTGCGGTTTGAGCCGGGTGACAGCAAGACCGTAACGCTCGTGGACATCGCCGGGGCGCGCGTGATTCGTGGCGGCAATAATTTGGCCGACGGCGCGGTGAGCGACGATGGACTACAGGCGACCATGCAGCGAGTTGCGGATCGCGCTTTTGCGAACGAACCAAGCCCCTAACGGCGAACTGACTGTGGTCGTTAGGAGATGAAACCAAATGGGCAAGCCGTTCGACACTACACTCCGGCATTTACTGGAAGCATATCCAGCCGACTGGCTGCGGCTTCTCGGAATCCAGGCTTCAGGGCCCGTTACGCTGGTCGACACGAATCTGTCTACGCTGTCCGCGGAGGCCGACAAAGTGTTTAAACTGTTGGAGCCCAGTCCGTGGATGCTGCATGTGGAGTTTCAATCCGGCTATGAAGCAGATTTGCCGGACCGCGTGCACTTATATAATACTTTGGTGCATCACCGGCACGGTTTACCAGTAGACAGTGTGGTAATGCTGCTTCGCCGAGAAGCCGATGGACCTGCCATGACGGGCGAACTTCAGCGACACACGCCCAGGCGCCAAAACCTCCGATTTGTATACGACGTTTTGCGCGTTTGGCAACTGTCCTCCGATTCGATCCTGGCAAACGGGCTGGGCACCTTACCGCTGGCGCCGCTGACCGACGATGCTAAGCCGAGAATTGCTCAGGTCATACGCGACGTAGAGCGGCGATTGGTGGAAGACGAGGTGGAACCACTCGAGGCCAACTCGTTGTGGACCGCCGCGTATGTTCTAATGGGATTGAGGTATCCGACCGATTTTGCGAAGACTTTGCTGCAGGGGGTCCGGACGATGAAAGAATCCGCAACGTATCAGGCAATCGTGGCCGAAGGAAAGGCCGCAGGTTTGGCGGAAGGTTTGGCCGAAGGTTTGGCGGAAGGTTTGGCGGAAGGTTTGGCGGAAGGTTTGGCGGAAGGAAAGGCGGAGGGATTGGTGGAAGGGTCACGCGCAACACTGCTACGCGTGGGCTCGCGGCGACTCGGTGTACCCAATTCGCCAACACTCGCAACACTCCAGGGTATACGCGACTTCGATCAATTGCAGCGTTTGACGGAACGCCTTCTGGACGTTTCAACTTGGGACGAATTATTGGGCTAGGACAAGCCGCAACACTTATCGCCATTCGAATCGGAAAGACCATTGACGATGGCCTACAAGATCAAACGTTCCCACTACGCCGAAATCTATGGCCCGACGACGGGTGACAGGGTGCGGCTGGGCGATACGTCGCTGGTGTTGAAGGTGGAACGCGATTTTGCCGTGTATGGAGATGAGTGCAAGTTTGGCGGCGGCAAGGTGCTCCGCGACGGAATGGGACAAGCGGCGGGTGTCGGACAGGATCAGGCACTGGACCTAGTGATTACCAACGCACTGATCGTCGATTACACCGGCATTTACAAAGCAGACGTGGGGATCAAGAACGGCGTCATCGTGGGCATCGGCAAGGCGGGCAACCCCGACGTGATGCAGGGCGTGAGTCCGGGGATGGTCGTCGGCGTAACGACCGAGGTCATCGCGGGAGAGAAGCTGATTCTGACGGCTGGAGGACTCGACACGCACATCCACTACATCTGTCCGCAACAAGCCCTGGACGCCATCGCCAGCGGCATGACCACAATGCTCGGAGGCGGTACGGGGCCGGCCACCGGCAGTTGTGCCACGACTTGCACGCCGGGTGCGAATTACATCCGCATGATGTTGCAAGCCACCGACGATCTGCCGTTGAACTTCGGTTTCCTAGGCAAAGGCAACACTGCCCAGCCGGCGGGAATCGCGGAACAGATTATCGGCGGGGCGGTGGGACTGAAACTGCACGAAGATTGGGGTACGACGCCGGCTGCCATCGATTGTTGTCTCGGTGTGGCTGAAGAGTATGACGTGCAAGTGGCCATTCACACGGACACGCTCAATGAATCGGGTTTCGTCGAGGATTCGATCGCCGCCTTCAAGGGCCGGACGATCCACACCTATCACAGCGAAGGGGCGGGCGGCGGGCATGCGCCGGACATCCTGCGCGTGTGCGGCGAAACCAACGTGCTGCCTAGTTCGACCAATCCGACTCGCCCCTACACCATCAACACGCTGGACGAACATCTGGACATGCTGATGGTCTGTCACCATTTGGACAAGAATCTGCCGGAAGACGTGGCCTTTGCCGAGAGTCGCATCCGCGGCGAAACCATCGCCGCGGAAGACATTTTGCACGATCTGGGCGCGATCAGCATCATGGGTTCCGACTCGCAGGCGATGGGCCGAGTGGGCGAGGTGATTACCCGCACGTGGCAAACGG
Source organism: Pirellulaceae bacterium (assembly GCA_041744735.1). Lineage (GTDB taxonomy): Bacteria > Planctomycetota > Planctomycetia > Pirellulales > Pirellulaceae > JBGTKH01. The sequence goes on from JBGTKH010000110.1 coordinate 8,002, forward strand.
CCGACAAAATGCGCCGGCAACGGGGTTCGCTGCCTGAGGATTCCGACGACGACGACAACTTCCGCATCAAGCGCTACGTGGCCAAGTACACGATCAATGCCGCGATCGCACATGGCATGTCACACCTGATCGGGTCGATCGAAGTGGGCAAACTGGCCGATCTTGTCCTGTGGCGCCCCGCGCTATTTGGTGCTAAGCCGGAAATGGTGATCAAAGGGGGCGTGATCGCCTGGTCGCAGATGGGCGACCCAAACGCCTCGATCCCCACGCCGCAACCCGTGCTCATGCGGCCCATGTTCGGCAGCTTCGGCCGAGCGCCGAACTCAATCTCCATCGCCTGGGTCAGTCAGGCTTGCCGCGATCAAGGCGTTGCCGGCACATTGGGGCTCAACAAACGCATAGAAGCGGTGCGCGGCTGCCGTAACATCGGCAAGAAAGATATGAAGTTGAACGACGCGACACCGCACATCACCGTGGACCCGGAAACCTACCACGTCACGGCGGATGGCCAGCACCTGACTTGCCAACCGGCCGAAAAGCTGCCGCTTGCTCAACGTTACTTTCTCTTCTAGCGCATCAGCGGTCTTGATAGACTCTGGTGATCTCTTCTTTGGCTACCGGCGTTTCGCGTTCGTCGCTGGCCACTTGCACCTGGATGCGCTGATCGCCGGCGTCCATGCCGCGAGCCTTGATCTTGAACAGCACTTCGGCTTTGGGAGCCAGCCGGGCCAGCGGCTCGAAGATCACTTGCTGGCCTTGCACCACCGCGCGGCTCGGTCCTTCTCCATCGACCGGTTCGAGACCGGCGGGTAGCAGAGCGCCGATCTGTACGTTGGTCGCGGTCTTTGATCCTTGATTGATGACACGCACTTGATACACCGTTTCGCTGCCGACTTCGATCGGGTCGGCGCTGTCGGCGACGTCGAAATACAGTTCGGCCAGCGATTCGACGAGCACGAGTTGTTCGAACGTCTCCGCTAATTCCAGGTCCGCTTTGCCTTCGACGCGAATTTTATGCTCGCCCGTTTCCACCGGCACGGTAGTCAACTGCACGGTGCCAGATTCCCCCGCGGGCAATTGCTCCAAACTCCAATAGACCGCGTGTTGCTGTGCATCGTACTGGCCCTGATTATTGGCTTCGACAAACGTCAGGCCCTTGGGCAGAAATGCCACCAAGTCCACGTTGGTCGCAGGCGCCGTACCGGGATTGGAAACCAATATGTTATAGGTCGCTTGCCGTTCGAGATATCGCTTGCGCGGCCCGTCGACGGCCACTTGCAAGCGGGGCGCGATTACTTCGAGCTGCACTTGGTGTTCGGCGATCAAGTTCGCATCGCCGCGGACCAGCAGCGCGTTCTCGACTATACCTGCCTTGTCGGCCTTCAGGGTCAGCGTCAGCTCGCGAGTTTCGCCCGGCTCGAGCGTGCCGATCTCGTACTCCAATTCGGCACCCGCGGGATGCACTAGCCCGGCAGGCACGTCCTCTTCCAACAACACCCCCGTCGCCGCGCCTGTGCCAGGATTCGAGATGCGAATGTTGAACCTGACGCTCTCGCCGATCAGCACTTTGGCGGGCGCCGTGTGTTCCACGATCAATTGCGGCTTGGTGCAGATCGTGCGCACGGAGGCCTGAGCGGCGAACGACACTTTGGCGACGCTGCCGATTTCGCCTTCCGATTGCGGCATCAGTTGCAACGAAATCAGCGATTCTTCTCCCGGCTTGAGCGTTCCGACTTGCCACAGCAAGCCACCGTCCGCGGCGCGCGAGGCCTGCGGCGTGGCATCGACGAATTGAGTGCCCACCGGCACTTGATCGGTGACCACCACTTGCTCGGCGTCGATCTGTCCCGTGTTGCGCACGCGGATCTCGAACGTCGCGGGTTTGCCAACTTGGATTTCCGCCGGCGCAGTTTTTTCTACGGTGACCGCGGGCGTCTGCGGGCCTTCTAGCTGAGTCGGCCCCGGTTTGCCGATGGGATCAGCCCCGGCGCTCGTTGCGAGCCGGCTGCCGTCGAGTGTGGCCGGAGAACGGAGTGATTGGGCGGCCGT
>JBGTKH010000111.1:0-6498 GCA_041744735.1 Pirellulaceae bacterium
CTCGCGCAGCCCGTTGTTGTTTTTGTCGTGGTAGACGACGCCGGAAATCGACGCGGGCGGATGTTCGCAGAAGTTGTAGTCCACGCCCACGTCGCCCGACCCGAGCACGATATTGCGGATGCGGTCGTTGCCGTCCAACGCTCCCAGCTCGATGCCGCTGATCGTGCCCACGTGCTCGTCGCCGTCGAGCAATCCGTCGGGAGTGTGCTCAACAATTGTGTAGGTGCCCAGCGGCAGATCGATGAAGCGGTAGTTGCCGTTAGCGTCCGTTCGCGTTTCGCGAATCGTGCCTTGCGAGTCGATCAACTGCACCAGTACGCCGGCCAACGGTTCAGCGCCAGCGGCATCGGGGTCGAGGCAATCGCCTTCATGTCTGGCCAAGTGCACGTGGCCGTGAATCTCGGCCAGCTTGAGTTCGCCGAAGTTATATTCGATGCCTTGTGCGCCGCTGGTTAGCCGCACGTTTTCGATGCGGTCATTATGAGTCGTACCCGTCGGCACCCCGTTGACGGTGCCCGCTGCATCTATTCCATCAACATACGGCGCCGGCTGTACGGACTCGACGATGCGGTACGTGCCGGGCGCCAAATCGCACGCTTCGTAGAAGCCGTTGGCACCAGTCAAAATGGTGCGAGTCGCTTGCGGGGAAATCGTGTCGACGCCGATAATCTGTACCGCGACGTTCGGAATACCCTCTTCGCCCGCTTCGCGCAAACCATTGTTGTTGCGGTCATGATAAACGTAACCGCTCACGCACACGGGCAATGCTTCGGCAAAGTCGTAGTTAATACCTTCTTGATCGCCGAGCGGAATCGTAATCTCCGTCAAGATATCTCGGTTGCCGGCCACTGTTTGGCCGACGGTTGTCCCTTGGACTGTGCCGGGAATCGCGCCGACGCTGAGATATCCAGCGGGCTGCGTTTCGCGCACCTGGTACGTGCCCGGTTTCAAGTCCAACTGCCGGCCGAATTCGTAATCGCCCTGATCATCGGTGGTCGTCGTGTGGCCGGTGAAAACAAACGAATCGCCTTCTTTCTTCCATAGCCCCAGCGAGACGCTGGCCAGTCCCTCGTCGCCCGACTCTTGCACCAGATTCAAATTGCGGTCGTGAAACACGGTGCCGGAGATCGCAATCGGCAGCGGCACCTGTTGCAGCGGAAGCGCGGTTCCGGTCGAGCGGTCGCGCTGGCCGCCTTCGTCATCGGCCGGCAGATTGAGACCAGTGCCGACGAGCAACGGGTCGTATTTGTTGCGGAACTCCGACTCGCCGTTGATGTCGTGATAGTGCGGCGCCGCGAAAAATGCTTGTAACTTGCTCCCCTGAAATTCGACGCCGGAGGCGATCGGATCGACGCCGTCGTTGATCAGAGTGACGTCCGTTTCGCTGGGGTCAAAGTCTTGCACTTCGTCGACGTCGATTTCGAACACCAACTTTTCGCCGACGTCGAAGCCGGTGAATTCCAGGACTAATTGCGAGCTGCCGTCGACGACCGTGGCCTTCACACTGTCGATGCCGTTTTGGGATACGATCTTGAACGGGAAAGCATGGTCGGCGCCCAAGCCGGACTCGGCGGTGTCGAAGATCATGTCGCCTAGACTCAGACCTGCCGGACTGCGATCTCCGTTCAGCACAACGCGAGCGAGCTGCGTGCCGGGGGCGCCGCCTTCAAACGTGAGCTCGAAGCGGTCGCCGTGCAAGTCGCTGCCGCTGTCTTGTTCGACGTATACCGCACCGACAAACAGCGGATCGGCGTTCAGCATGCGACGGTCTTCCATCGTCTCGAAGCGGCAGCGGCGATGGACGCACCGCTCTGTTTGTTCCGCATCTTGCTCGCGCGCCTGCACCCAACGCTGACACCAACTTGACAGTCTTTCCAGCAATCCCACGCTGCACCTCCGTGCTTACCCGATCGTCCTTGACGGATCTTCGTAGCCGAACTCGTGAGAGATCGGATTTCTCAGATGTTACTTGGCCACCGAAGTCTCACGACTTCGGCTACTTCAACTATTGAAATGCTTTCTATTTAGTCCCTGATTGCTTGCACCGCGCCGCTCTCGATCCGCGCGTTCCGCGTGCGATCGCGCGTGGCGCGCCATTGGCCGGTGGCCTGATTGCTCACGTCCCACACGCGCACCGTGGTGTCGTAACTGCCTGAGACCAGGATGCCGTTGCGACAGTCCAGCGCAGCGATGCTGCCGGTGTGACCTTCGAGTCGGCCGATCTCCGCCCGAGTCGGAACATCCCACAGACGGATCACGTTGTCGCTGCCGCCCGTGGCCAGCTTACCGTGCGAAATGAACACCAGCGAAAACACTTTGGCATTGAGCGTCGGCAGATCGAAATGTTCGTCGGTATTGACAGTCGACCACACGCGCACCACGCGGTCTTCGCCCGCTGACACCAGTTGCGAGCCATCGGGCGAGAACGTTAACGCCCGAATCCGCTGCTGATGCGCCGCTTGATCTCGCAACTGTTGCCCGCTGGCCATGCTCCAAAAGCGAATGCGCCCGTTGCGGCCGCCGGCTGCCAAGATCGTGTTATCCGGAGAAAACGCCACGGCTCGCATGTCGCGGCAGGGGCAATCCAATTCGTACAATGGCCGCGCGGTGGCAACTTCGTACACACGCAGCTTGTCTTCAAAACCGGTCGTGGCCAGCAGCCGTCCGTCGTGGCTGTAGACCAAAAAGCTGATGACTTGTTCGTGCTCGGCAAATACGCGCAGCTTTTCTCCGGTCGTGGCATTCCAAAAAACCACACGCCGGTCGTTGCCGGCCGTGGCCAGTATCGAACCATCGGGCGAGTAGACGATCGCGCGGACCCAATCGGTGTGTCCGTCAAGCCGCTGGACCAGTTCGCCGCTGATCCTGTTCCAAACACGCACCATGTGGTCATCTCCGGCCGTGGCTAATAGATCGCCGCCAGGCCGCAAACTAAGGGCCGTCACCACAGGTGCCTTTTCTGTTGACTCTTGTTTCGATTTCAGATCGAGCGTGCGGCTGGGCCAATCGGCCACATTGTTGTCGTCGGCCAGCGTCGCGCCGGCCGCGCAAAGTGTGCTAGCGATCAGCAGCCAGACCAGCGGCGTGTCGGCCAAACGAATCATGGCGGGAACCTCGTCATCATGAGTGCGGGTGGGTCCGAAGTCTTGCGCGCAGCGCCGTAGAATTCTTCTATCGGCACAACCGGACGAACCGCCATAGACGAAGCGGACAGAAGTGTCCCGCGAGTGAAGCTTTGCGGGTTAGGTAAGCGCTTGGTGGCTAGTAAGAATGTACGATGGTCCTCCGAGGCCGTCGAAGCCGGCCAAAGGCGACGGCCTCGGAGGGCTTGTCCTTACCGTGATTTTAGGCGTGGTAGCAGCCTGATGACAGCGTTGGTTTGTTGGTGAGGCTAGCGTGATGAACGAGTGTGGCGGGGCGGAGTTGCGTGATCCCACAAACCAGGGAGCGGCGAAGGCCGTAATCAGCAAGAGAGCCGTGCAGGAGGCAGGGCACCAGGGCATCGTGGGTGAGGGCCTACGCAAGCGATGCTGCCACGTCTGCACGGAGGTCGTTCGATGCAAGCCAATCAAGACTGGGCTCAAATGAATTTTGGCAATTGTCAACTGGGAGACAAGCGGCGCACCGCGCGGCTGGTGAAAGTTGCGACCGAAGTCGCCAACAATCCCTCGGCCAGCTTTCCCGATCAAATGCCGACCTGGAGTGATTTGAAGGCCGCTTACAACTTGTTTGATTGCGACGACGTGACGTTCGAGGCCGTCGCGCGTCCGCATTGGGAGCAAACCATCGACCGCACCGCGGGACGCTACCTCGTGATCGGCGACACGACGGAACTCGACTTCGGACGGCACCGCGACGTGCCGGGATTGGGGCCGACGGGCAACGGCGGCGGCTTGGGGTTTCTGTTGCACAACGCCTTGCTGGTCGCGGCGGACACCAACGAGGTCATCGGCGTCGCCGGTCAGACGATTCACTACCGTCCGGAAACGCCAGCCTCGAAGAAGAAGTCGTCGCGGAAAGAACACAGCGCCGCGCGGTTGCAGCGCGACCGCGAGTCGCAAGTGTGGGGCCAGGTGATCGCTCAAGTCGGCCCGCCGCCGGAGGGCGTCGAGTGGGTTCACGTGCTCGATCGCGGCGGCGACAACTTCGAAGTCTATTGTCACTTGCAGCAGCAACACAGTGGCTGGGTGGTCCGCGCCGGCAAGCTGAACCGCTATGTTTTGGCGGGCGCGGACGCGCAGCACATGAAGCTCGAGGACTACCTTCCGCAACTCGAACTGCGCGGCACGTACGAGTTGTCGCAGCGCGCCCGGCCGGGACAAAAGGCGCGCACGGCCAAGCTGGAAGTCCGCGTCGGCTCGATCCAGATGCCGCTGCCGCATCACACGAGTCCCTGGGTGCGGGAACTGCATCCGCAACCGATCGCGATGAACGTCGTGCAGGTGGTCGAAGTCGACGCTCCGGCCGGCGTGGAGCCCATCTGCTGGGTGCTGCTCACGTCGCTGCCGGCCGACACGTTCGCGCAGACCTGGACGGTGATCGAAGACTACGAAGCGCGGTGGTTGGTGGAAGAATATCACAAGGCGCTCAAGACCGGTTGCCGCGTGACGGATCGGCAATTGAAGACCGCCGGTCGGTTGGAAGCGATGGTCGGGCTGATGAGCGTGGCGGCCGTGCGGTTGCTGCGGCTGAAATCGTTGGCGCGCACCTCGCCGGAAATCCCGGCCCAGCGCGTGGTGCCGCGCGTCTGGCTGCAGATGCTGAAAGCGGCGCGGAAAGGATTGCGTCGGGTGCATGATTTAACCGTGGGACAGTTTTGGCGCGAGGTGGCGAAGCTGGGCGGCTTCCTGGGCCGCAAAGGCGACGGCGACCCCGGCTGGATCACCATCTGGCGAGGCTGGGAGAAACTTAACAACTTCGTCCACGGCGCCACGCTCGCCAACAAGCTCGCATTCAAAGAATAAATGTGGGTAAGGACAAGGCCTCGGAGGGCCATCGTACGAAAACCAGCGGCCCAATAAGATCGGTCAAGCCAAACGCTAGTCGCGTTTCTCCAGCGGCACGAAATCGCGTTTGGGCGAGCCGGTGTAGATTTGCCGCGGGCGGCAGATGCGTTTGGTGGACGAGTTGTTCATCTCGACCCAATGGGCGATCCAGCCGGGCAGTCGGCCCATGGCGAACAGCACGGTGAACATCTGCTGCGGAATGCCGATGGCGCGGTAAATCACGCCGGAATAGAAATCGACGTTGGGATACAACTTTCGCTCGATGAAGTACGGATCGTTCAGCGCGACCTGCTCCAATTCCTGAGCGACTTCGAACAGCGGATCTTTGATCTGCAGCTTGGCCAGCAGTTTGTCGCAGCTTGCTTTGATGATTTTCGCCCGCGGGTCGTAGTTCTTGTACACGCGGTGGCCGAAGCCCATCAGTCGGATGTTGCTGGATTTGTCTTTTGCCATGTTGACGTACTTCTTCACGTCGCCGCCCTCTTCGATGATCCGCTCCAGCATGTTCACGCAAGCCTCGTTGGCTCCGCCGTGCAGCGGTCCCCACAAGGCACAGATGCCGGCCGAGACCGACGCAAACAGATTCGCCTCGGACGATCCCACCATGCGCACCGTGGACGTGCTGCAGTTCTGTTCGTGATCGGCGTGCACGATCAACAGCAGGTTCAGCGCCTCGACGAAATCCTGGTCGATCTCGTACGGCTCGCTGGGCACGGCGAACATCATCTGCAAGAAGTTCTCACAGTAATTCAAATCGTTCTGCGGGTAGATGAACGGCTGGCCACATGACTTTTTGTAACTGTACGCCGCGATCGTGGGCAGCTTGGCCATCAGCCGATGGATCGAAATCTCCACCTGCCGGGCATCGCGCGGATTGAGCGAGTCTTGATAGAAGGTGGAAAGAGCGCTCACCACCGACGACAGAATCGCCATCGGATGTGCGTCGCGCGGAAAGCCGCCGTAGAATTCCCGCATGTCCTCGTGGATCATCGTATGCCGGCGGATCGACGTACGGAAAGAATCCAGTTGCTTCGCGTTCGGCAATTCACCATAGATCAGTAAATAGCTGGTTTCGACGAAGTCGCAGTGCTCGGCCAGCAATTCGATGGGGTAGCCGCGGTATCGCAAGACTCCTTCCTCGCCGTCTAGGAAGGTAATGCTGCTGGTGGTCGAGCCGGTGTTGACAAATCCCTCGTCGAGCGTGACCAGCCCCGTCTCGGCCCGCAATTTAGAGATGTCCACGGCCCGTTCGTCTTCGGTTCCTGCCACGACGGCAAGGTCATATTCGCGGTCCCTGTAACGCAACTTGGCTGACTCGGCCATGGGCAATTTCCTTTTCACGACATGAAGAAGCGCAACCCGAACGCCGCAGCAGGCGGCGGGTGCGGAAACAGGCAGTGTAACGACCTGCCGCTGGTTCGACAATTCGTCCGTCACCACCGCCAGGGCCGTTCTTCTCAAAGCTTAGTTTGGGGGTTGGGTGGCTGGGGTC
>JBGTKH010000112.1:0-14900 GCA_041744735.1 Pirellulaceae bacterium
GGCGGCGGCGGGCGCGGCTAACAACCGCGTAAAAGTCGCCCGGCGGAAATTCGTCGATCATTGGCATTCGCTGGCCGCCGCGCAGCAAATCAAGTTCCACCAAGTGCGCCGAACTTTGCAGCACTTCGTCGCGTTTTGCCAAGTACTCACGGCGGCCATCGCTACCCGGCCGCTTGTTGCTCGGCGAAAGCACTTCGATCACCGTAACGACCTGCATGGTTTCCCGCTCGCGGATCGTCAAGTACGCCTCACTCATTTCTTCCGGCATGGCCAGCGTGCATTCCACCGGGGCGAGTTCGGTTTCAACGATCGTCGCGGTCGCTGCCGAGCCTTCGTCTCTTGCGGATCGAACCGCGTCGCGTAACAAGATGACGTCGGGCCGGATCGTGCGGTGTGGCGGGGCGACATCGTGCTCAACGTATACTCGACGCTCGACGCGCACGACGTACCGCGGGCGAACTCGCGGGACCAAGGCACGATGAATCTCTTCAATCAAGTGGTGATGGAAATCCTCCCACTCCGGCCCTTCAATGAACGGATCGACGCCGGGAAATGGTGATGGCATACTTTGAATCTCCGTCTGGCGGTGACGTGCTGCCGCTCATTTATCATAACCGTTTTCATCGTTGGCTTCCACCGCGATCAGCGCAACGTGTCGCGCAAACTCGGCAATCGTTTGGTCGGACAGCAAATGCGATGTCATCGCCGCATTTCCTCGATAGTATAATGCGAAGCAGCCGCTTCGCCGCAGCAATCGCCGCGCATGATGCAGACGGAGCACTGCTTGCCATCCTCGCCCCACGCAACAAGCACACACTCGGGCCGAGCCGCGTGTTTCCCGCAGGACACGACACCTAAGACCCCTTGACGGACACCTCATAAAAGCGCCGTTATAAAACGCGGTGTTGTGCGGTCACTGAATTGGTCGAGTTGCAGCCCTTTGCTGGTTTGTTCGAGGTTTTTATAATTCGGCGACTTGAACTTGTCGGCGAACGAAGCGACCGCGGCTGCTGGACGTGTGAGCTGCAGAGGAACAATCGTCATGGATCAACGACACGACACGAAATTGCGGATCGGAGCCGTCTCGTATCTCAATACGAAGCCGCTGGTGTATCGGCTCGACGAGTTGGCTCCTTGGGCGGAGATTGTTTACGATCTGCCGAGCCGTTTGGCGGATGGCTTGTCGGCGGGCCGGTTGGACGTGGCTCTGATTCCGTCCATCGAGTTTTTTCAGGATCCCACATACACCATCGTCTCGGACGCCTGCATCGGCTGCCGCGGGCCGGTGTTGAGCGTCAAACTGCTCAGCCGGCGGCCGATCGAAAAGATTCGCTCGTTGGCATTGGACGAAGGATCGCGCACCAGCGTCGCGCTCGTGCAAATCCTGCTGCAACAACGATTCGGCATTCGGCCGCAGCTCGAGCCGCTTCCGATCGGCGCCCGTGTGCAGGATACGGCGGCCGATGCGATTCTGTTGATCGGCGATCGCGCGATCCATCCGCCGGCCGATGCGTTTGTGGCCGAGTGGGACTTAGGGGATCAATGGTGCCGCTGGGCCGAATTGCCGTTTGTGTTTGCGATGTGGGTGGCTCGGGCTGGCGCAGATCTTCAGGGAGTTGATGCGGCGCTCAGTGAGGCCCGTGACGCCGGCGTGGCAAACTTGGAAGCGATCGCCCGCGCGGAAGCGGACAAAGTCGGCCTGACTTACGAGCGGTGCCTGTCGTATCTGCGCGATAACCTGTATTTTTACTTCGGCGAGCGCGAACAACGCGGTTTGGAATTGTTCTATCGCCACGCGGCCGAGTTGGGCTTCGCACCGACGGGGTATCAACCAATCGATTGTTCCAGGGGGTAGGACGGATTGCCAATCCGTCCGCAAGTACGCTGGATGCCACGGAAAGTACAGGACGGATTGGCAATCCGTCCTACAAGAGATGAGTGACTCAATGCCATGATTGCAAAAGCAAACGGTTCCATTTACAAACTGCTCGACAAAGCTATTGCCGGCGAGCGACTAACGCAGGCCGAAGGGCTTGCGCTGTTGGAATCGCATGACCTGGCGGCGCTGGGCCGTGCGGCGGACGCGGTCACTCGGCGGCTGCATCCGGAAAACTGCCGCACCTATAACATCGACCGTAACATTAACTACACCAACGTCTGCACGGCGGTGTGCGACTTCTGCGCGTTCTATCGCACGCCCAAGAGCAATGAAGGTTACGTGCTGCCTCGCGAAGTGCTGCTGAAAAAGATCGAAGAGACGGTGGCACTCGGCGGCGATCAGATTCTGATGCAGGGCGGGCTGCATCCCGATTACGAGCTGGAGTGGTACGAGGAACTGCTGCACGACATCAAGAGCCACTTTCCGCAAGTGAATGTGCACGGCTTCAGCCCGCCGGAGTTGCATCACTTCACGAAAGTCAGCAAGCTGCCGATTCGCACAGTGCTCGCTCGGTTGAAAGCCGCCGGACTGGGCAGCATTCCGGGCGGCGGCGCCGAGATTCTGGTAGATCGCGTGCGAGCAGCGATCACGCGCGGCAAGGTAATGACCGGCGACTGGCTGAACGTGATGCGCGTCTGGCACGAATTGGGCGGACGCAGCACGGCCACGATGATGTTCGGCCACGTCGAAACATTGGCTGAGCGTATCGAGCACCTCGATCGGCTGCGCCAGCTTCAAGACGAAACGGGCGGCTTCACGGCGTTCATCTGTTGGACGTTTCAGCCCGAGCACACGGGCATGTCTCAAATCCCACCGGCCGGTTCATTTGAGTATCTGAAAACTCAGGCTATTTCTCGGCTGTACGTGGATAACATCCCCAACATTCAATCAAGCTGGGTCACGCAAGGACTGAAGATCGGCCAGCTTGCGATGCTGTTTGGCGCGAATGACATGGGCAGCTTGATGATCGAAGAGAACGTCGTGGCGGAAGCCGGCACCGTGCATTTTTTAACTCTCGACCAAATCCGCGACGCGATCTCAGAACTGGGCTTTGTGCCGCGCCAACGCAATGTCTTTTACGAGTTAGTCCACACCCAGCGAGAGCAGTTTGCCATCGAGGCAAATCGGATGCGAAAACCGGGCGAGGTCCATCAACTTTCCATCGCGAAAATGCCGGAGCAATTAGCAACGGATGCATGATCGTTAGGCAGATTTTCTGCGCTGGGACTCCATTGGGAGTTCCTCCGAATAGCCGTAAATGACAGCCTCGCTTGGATTTGCGGTACATTCCGAGGCCCCAGAGAATTCGGCATAATTGTTGCCATATTTGCGGTTGACAAACCTCGATTGTGTAGTACGATGTTTGTTCCTGCCCGCCGTTGTCGCTGCATTACAACCTGCCTAAGACAACAGCTCACCAACTTTGCCTGCGGCGTTTGCGGAATGGGTCTTCAAGCCACCACGAAACTAGTTCGTTGTTGCTGAATACCGCTGTCCGCTTACCGACTTCACAAAGCTCTGGCGCAATCAACCGGTCAGTGTGTCGTACGCGTTTCAGGATGAAACGCGCCCTCCACATGCATGGATGCCGGCAATCTAATCGTTTCAAATCTGTATTTCCGTTTCGTGAAAGGATGTTTTGATGAAGAAGAGTCTACGAGTCTGTGCACTGTTTTTGGGTGTGGGTGCGTTTTCAATCGCCGGCTGCGGACAAAGCAGCGACCCCAGTCCTGCGGCATCGCCGGCCGAGAGCGCGGCGACGCCCGTAACCGTCAACAAACCGGTCATTGAAGAGCCCGTGGCGACCCCGGCCGAAGACGCCGGTTCCATCGTCGAAGCGCCGGCGATTAGTGAGCCTGTTATCGAACCGCAACCGGAAGAGAATCTTTTCGGCGCGCCCGCTGCCGAGGCACCGGCCACCAACGACCTCTTCGGTACACCGGCGGCTGAAGTTCCCAGCGCCGAGTCGCCGTTGTCCGTTGAACCAGTGACCGAAGAGCCGGCCAGTGAAGTTCCGGCGACCGACGTTCCCGCGACGGAAGAACCCGCGGCTGACGATCTGTTTGGCAACCCGGCTCCTGCGGCTCCGGCGAGCGACGACCTGTTGAGCGCTCCGGCCAGCGAAGAACCGGCGACCGACGCTCCGGCGACGGAAGAACCGGCCGCTGACGACCTGTTCGGCGCCCCAGCCAGTGAAGAACCGGCGACCGACGCTCCTGTGACGGCAGAACCCGCCGCCGAACAACCGGCGGCTGACGATCTCTTTGGCACACCGGCTCCTGAGGCTCCGGCCAGCGACGACCTGTTCGGCGCCCCATCCAGTGACGAACCCAGCGCCGAAATCCCGGCCGAAGCGACGACGGAAGAACCCGCCAGCGAAGAGCCGTTGACCGACGCTCCGGCAACGGAAGAACCGGCCCCTGAGGCACCGGCGAGCGACGATCTGTTCGGCGCACCAGCCAGCGAACCAGCGACGGACGCTCCGGCGACGGAAGAACCTGTCGCTGAACAACCGGCGACTGACGATCTGTTTGGTAACCCAGCTCCTGCTGCTCCGGCCAGCGACGACCTGTTCGGCGCCCCGGCCAGTGAAGAGCCGAGCACCGAGATCCCGGCCGAAGCGACGACTGAAGAACCCGCCACCGAAGTGCCGCTGACCGACGCTCCGGCATCGGAAGAACCGGCCGCTGAGGCACCGGCGAGCGACGATCTGTTTGGCACGCCCGCTCCTTCTGCTCCCGCGAGCGACGATCTGTTTGGCGCACCGGCCAGCGAAGAGCCGGTGACGAGCGCTCCCGCGACGGAGGAACCCGCGGCCGAGCAGCCGGCGACCGAAGTACCGTCTAGTGAAGTACCCGTCGTGGATGCTCCGGCAACGGAAGATGCCTTCGCGGAAGAGCCGGCGACCGAGAAATCGGCTCTTCGGATGTGGACCGATGCGACCGGCAAGTTTCAAATCGAAGCCGAATTCGTCGAGGTCAAAGATGGCGCGATTCGCTTGAAGAAGACGGACGGCCAATTCTGCTTTATCCTGCTCGATAAGCTCAGCGACGCGGACCAAGAACTGGTCAAAGAGCTGGCGGCGGAAACGATTCAGGAATCCGGCAACTAGCCGAAGGGCGCAAGCCCTCGGGTTCCCGCGCTAAAAAATCGCGGAAGCCCTAACAACGGCTCTCTTTCGAGAGCGTAACTCAACCGCAGCGAGGATCCGGTGCTCGCCACCGGGTCCTCGGCCTGCGAGGGTTGCACTGAGAGACTATTGAGTCCGTCCGTGTAAGGGGTTGGCAACGAAGATGAAAAACACACTGGTAATTGACAACTCGGAGATTCTTGAAACGAGATTCGTGCTCGAGCGGTTGCCGGTGATCATTGGCCGAGATTCAGCGGCCGACATCCGCATCGAGGATCGCTGGATGAGCCGCCGCAACTGTGAGATTTTTGAGGAAGACGGTGGTTTGTTCGTGCGTGACCTGAATTCAAGCAACGGCACCTTGGTCAACGGCCGGCACGTCACGCAGTCGGCGATCACGCCCGGCGACACGTTGACCGTGGGCATGTCCACGTTTGTGTTGTCAGATGAGGGCTGTGAGGCCGAAGCCGCCATGGGCCGCTCGACGCTCGTACTGCGGTGCGACGCTGCGGTGGCATGGAATTCGGCCGGTGACGTCCGCCGGGAAAAGCCGCGATAGTTCGCATTTCGATAATGCCTTGTGCACCCTCAGCCGTGCATTGAGGGGTAGCCGAAGTCGCCAGACTTTGGCGGTTACAGCCGATTATTGGCAGCGACGACATCGGTGTGCATTGAGGGGTAGCCGAAGTCGCCAGACTTTGGCCGACTTTGGCCGGACCTCGCAAAACCAAACTCTGGCGAGTTCGGCTACATCGATCAGTTTACGATTGACGGAGCACTAGCCCTTTGGTGAGCGATCGATTAGGTACTGAGCTACCGCGGTGATCGTGGGCGACTCTTCGACCCAGCGTTCCAAGTTCTCGAACTTCACGTCGAAGCGTTTTTCAAGTTCGGCAAGTAGCTCCATACCTTCTAATGACGAAAGGCCGACGCCAGCGGAGAATAGCGGTTCGTCGGCCTTGATCGTGTCGGCCCTCTTGGCCACGCGAAATTTTTCGACTAACAAGGCGCGCAGTTGATCGACGGTTTGCTGCAATCCAAGCTCTCGGGCGTTCAGTCTCATCGTGCACTCATTCCCAATTCTCGTATCCTGTTCATCCGTTGGCGCGATCCACTTCGTGCCGCTGATCAGAATAACTATATACGAAAACGGTTGTCCAGTCGGACTTGGTCTTTGCGCGAGCCCAATTTCTGATAAGGCGAGGAACTGCGACGTCACAACTGACACAACCGTTACAGGGAAACTCAATGGGGTTGGGAGTTTTTTCCAGTTTTGGGGAATGCCGGCCACGGAATTGATCGCCGGTGCTGCCAAAACTGAAAAAGTCTCCCGACCCCGTTCGTGCGCACGACCGTCACCGTCGGCAGCAGGTCGTCTCCACACGTAAGCTAGGCTGTGATATAAGGTCACTAGGTTCCCGTCATGATCCACGTGCGTCAGCTTAAAAAGTCGTATGCCGATTTGCACCGCGGGCAATTTGTTGCCGTGGCGGGAGTAACGTTCGATGCGCGCGAAGGGCAGATTTACGGGCTGCTCGGACCCAACGGAGCGGGCAAGACCACCGTGCTGCGGATTCTGAGCACCGTACTGCAGCCCAGCGGCGGCAGCGCCACGATCAACGGCTACGACGTGCTCACACAGCCCGCCCTGGTGCGGCATCAGATCGGCTTTGTTTCCACTAACACGGCCGTCTACGATCGCATGACAGCGTGGGAAATGGTCGAATACTTCGGCCGCCTGTATGGGATCGGCCAACAGCGGCTGCGGCAGCGGATGGAAGAGATTTTCCAGCGGCTGCAAATGAACGAAATCCGCGACGTGCTGGGAGCCAAAATGTCCACCGGCATGAAGCAAAAGGTGTCCATCGCCCGCGCCCTTGTGCACGACCCGCCCGTGCTCATCTTCGATGAAGCAACGGTCGGACTGGACGTGCTGGTCGCGCGAGCCTTGTTGAAAACGGTGGCCGAGTTGCGCGAGCAGGGCAAGTGCATCGTCTTCTCGACGCACATTATGCGCGAGGCCGAGCGGCTGTGCGACCGCATCAGCATCATGCACCGCGGCCATATTCTAGCCGAAGGCTCCCTCCCCGAATTGCTCGCCACCCACGGCCAGCATGATTTGGAAGAGCTGTTCTTCGAGCTCATTTCGCAGCACGATCGCCACAGCACCAGCGAACCCGCGCCGGCACCCAACTGACAACTGACAACTGACAAACTTCCCAGCCACGCTCCTCATTCGCTCGCCCCCCGCCCTTAATGAAGTGGTCCAACGTCAAACTGATTTTTCAGCGCGAAGTTCGCGATCAGATGCGCGATCGGCGCACGCTGTTTACGATCGCAGTGCTACCGCTGCTGCTGTACCCGTTGTTGGGAATGACGTTTTTGCAGGTGGCTCAATTCCTGCGCGATCATCCAACGCGGATCTGGATCATTGGATCGGACGCGCTGCCCCAGCGGCCGGTGCTGATTGAATCCGGGCGCTTCGCCCCTGATTTGCTGAAAGACATCGACGCCGGCCTGTTGAACCTAACGATCGACGCCACGTTGCCCGACGGTTTATCCGCGGACGACTTACGTGTAGATAAAGCTAAGGAGCAGGATGTAACCGCAAACGGGCTGCACGAACATGCGCAGCAGGAGATTCGCGCCGGCCGTTACGACGCCGTGGTCTATTTCCCGCCGGATTTCGCCGCGAAGTTAAATGAGTTCCAGGCGCGGCTGCGAAATTCGCGGCGCAACGAAATGCCGATCTCGGCCGATACTGAAGAGGTCCTCACGCCGACGATTTTCTTCGACACCGCCAGTGACAAGTCGCGCATTGCGTACGATCGGGTTAACGCCATCCTGCGCGCGTGGCGGGAAAAAATGGTCGAACAGAATCTCTTGGAGAATCAGATTCCCGTCAGTGCAACTCAGCCGTTTCAATTGACCAACACCGACGTGGCCGAAGAAGTCAGCCGCCGGGCTGCCGTGTGGTCGAAGATTCTGCCGTTCGTCGTGCTGATCTGGGCGCTGACCGGTGCCTTTTATCCAGCCATCGATCTGTGCGCCGGCGAAAAGGAACGCGGCACGCTCGAAACGCTGCTCAGCAGCCCCGCGCAGCGCATCGAAATCGTGTGGGGCAAACTGCTGACGGTCATGGTTTTCAGTATGGCCACGTCGCTGCTGAACCTGCTGAGCATGGGATTTACGGGACTCATCATCATCCGGCAGTTCGAACAACTGGGCAACGCGGGAACTCAATTGCAGGTCGGCCCGCCGCCGCTGGCCGCCGTCGTGTGGCTGGTGCTGGCGCTGATCCCGATATCGGCGCTGTTCAGTGCACTGTCGTTGGCCATTGCGGCGTTCGCACGCAGCTCGAAGGAAGGCCAATACTATCTGATGCCGCTGCTGATGATCACACTGCCGCTGATGATGCTGCCGATGTTGCCCGCCGCCGAGTTGGATTTGGGGACCAGCTTAATCCCGGTTACCGGCATGATGTTGCTGCTACGTTCGCTGATCGAAGGTCAGTACGGCGAAGCTCTACGATATGCAATTCCGGTCGTGGGCGTGACCGCCGTGTGTTGCATGCTGGCGATCCGCTGGGCGGTCGATCAATTCAATAACGAATCGGTGCTGTTCCGCGAGAGCGAACGCTGGGGACTGCGATTGTGGCTGACTCATCTGGTCCGCGACCGCGGCGAGACGCCTAGAGTCGGCGAAGCCCTGCTGTGCGGCGTGATTCTGCTGCTAATCAAGTTCTTCGCCAGTTTCGCGGCCGTCATGCCCAACTCGCTGGAAGGCTTGGCCATACTGATGCTGGTCACGCAGATCGCACTGATCGCAACCCCCGCGTTAATGATGGCGATCATGCTAACCCGCAGCCCGCGAAGAACGCTGCTGCTGAAGATGCCTCGTCCGATGACGTTGCCCGCTGCTGTGCTGCTGGCAGTTCTGCTAAATCCATTGGTTCGGCTGCTGGGCCAAGCCATCGAGTTGCTTTATCCCATCAGCGACGAGGCGATGCGTGCATTGGAACCGCTGTCGGCCGCGATTCATCAAGCGCCGCTGTTGCCCGTGTTGGCGCTGGTGGCGCTGCTGCCGGCAGTTTGCGAGGAGTTAGCGTTCCGCGGCTTCATTCTCTCGGGCCTGCGGCACATGGGACACAAGTGGGCCGCAATCATCTTGAGTAGCATTCTGTTCGGTGTGATGCACGGCTTGCTGCAACAATCGCTGGCCACGTGCGTCATTGGCATCGTGATCGGTTACATCGCCGTCCAAACCGGCAGCCTGCTCCCCGGCATTCTGTTCCACGTGACGAACAACTCACTCGTTGTGCTGACCACACGCATCACGCCCGAACTAGTCTCGGACTACCCGCTGCTAGGTTGGTTGTTCCATTCAGTCGGCAAAGAGGAATTCGGCTACAATTGGCCCGTCGTCGTGATCGCCAGCCTGCTCAGTGCGGGCCTATTCCTCTGGCTGCGCAGCCTGCCCTACCAAGCATCCGCTGAAGAGAAACTTCAAGAAGCCCTCGACCACCAAGCGGCACATGTTGCCGTACGGTAAATGTCCACGTTCGCTCTAAAAGCCCGCTACGTCTTTCCCGTAGCTGCACCGCCGATTCGCGACGGTGTCATTACCGTTGACGGCCAGCGGATTGTTGCCGTGGGAGAGAACGCTTCGGGCCAGCCGCCGCACGATTTGGGAAACGTGGCGATTCTGCCGGGGTTGGTCAACGCACACACGCATTTGGAGTTTAGCGACTTGGACGCACCGCTGGGCGATGCGGGGGCGGCGTTTCCGCAATGGATTCAGCGCGTCGTCGCCAGCCGGCGGCAGCGCAGTGAACAGATGGTTGAGCTAGCCGCGCTGCGAGCGTCCGCCGTACAGCGCGGGCTGGCGGAGAGTCTCGCGTGCGGCACGACGACGCTCGGCGAAATCGCTTCGCCCGGCTGGCCGCGCAAATTGTTCGAGCAGCCATCGCTGGACTGTACCGTCTTTCTCGAACTGCTTGGCTTGTCAGTCGAGCGTCTCGAACCGCTGCTGCAAACGGCGCGAGAACATTTGGACGCAAGCCGACAACTGGGTGTTAAATGGCGCGCCGGCCTTAGCCCTCACGCACCTTACACGGCCAGCCCGGAATTGGTCGCGCGAGTCAGCCACTTGTCTGCTGAATCGCGTGTGCCGGTCGCCATGCATCTGGCCGAGTCGATCGAGGAACTCGAATTGCTGCAATCGCATAGCGGACCGTTTGTCGAAACACTTGCGGACTTGGACGCTTGGCATCCAGAAGTCATTCCGCGCGGCATTCGTCACCTGGATTACCTAAAACTTCTTGCATCAGCGCATCGCGCACTAGTGATCCACGGAAACTATCTGAGCGCGGCCGAGATTGGTTTTCTTGCCGAGCAGTCCGAGCACATGTCGGTCGTCTACTGCCCGCGAACTCATGCATACTTCGGCCACGGCCGCTATCCGCTGAAGCAGATGCTGGCCGCGGGTGTCAACGTGGCACTGGGCAGCGACTCGCGAGCGTCGAATCCCGACCTGAACCTGTTTGCGGAACTGCGTCACGTCGCAGATCATTACAGCGACGTACCAGCCGCTGATGTGCTTCGCCTGGGCACGCGAAACGGCGCGCGAGCACTTGGGATCGACGACGAATGCGGCAGCCTGACGGCGGGAAAGCTGGCGAATCTGACGCTCGTCACCCTGCCGGAGCACGACGCTGATGATCCGTACGAGTTGCTGTTTGACGCGGCGTCGATGATCGACCGCGTGTACTATCGCGGCAATCCGGCTCACTTCGTGGTCATTTGAAAGACGCCCATCCAATCGGCGGGCGGTTTGTAATCGTGCAGCGCCATGAAGCTCATCAGAAAGTCCTTCGCGCGATCTTCGACAGGCAGCGAGTCCAGCAGTTCGAACGACTTTGACCAGTCGCCGGCCGTTGCCGCGTCGACCGCGGATTCGAAAACCGCAATGTCCTTGTCCGGCACGGTCGAGTATTCGCCGGCCTGCGGCAGGAGTTGGAATATCGACAACGGATTCGCCATTCCGTAAGGCACTACGCGCCCCAGTCGGCGGCAGCGACCGTTGAACAGCGGCATGTCGCGCCGCACCAAACCAGCGGTCTGCTCGTCGATCACGATCGGGGTGCGAAAGTATTTGGTCATGCCCTCCAGCCGCGAACCCAAATTCACCACCGGCCCGAAGACGCCAATCTTGCGGTGTTGCTCGGTGCCGATGCGGCCGGCGATGGCGTTGCCGTGCGCGATGCCGATGCCGACGTGAAAGTCTTTCAATTTGCTGCCTGGTCCCCGGCGCTCGTCGGCGAAGGCCCGTTCGATGTCCAACGCCGCTCGACACGCCGCCAAGGGACCGGATGCCTGAGCCGTGGGCCAGCCCCAGAACCCCAACGCCGAATCTCCGAAAAAGTCGGCGATCACGCCGCCATGTTCGAGAATGAAGTGAGTCATCAGCTCCAGGGCCTGCGTGCAACGCCCCAACAGGTTCGGCAAGCTGTCCCGCGACCGCTCGCTTCGCAGCGTAAAACCCCGGATGTCGCAAAATAGAACAGTGACCTCCGCCACGCGCGGCTGCAACACGGATTCGGCGTCCTCCAGGGCAAACGTTTCCAGAACCTTGGGCGAGAAGAACTGGCTCAGCTCCTGCTGCTTTCGCTCCAGCACCCGCACTTGCCGTTGCTGTTCGATGTAGTTCTCCAGCAGCCGCACGTTTTCGTACAACAGCGAGGCTTGTCCGGCCATCGCCGTCAGCAGTTCCAGATCATTGCGCTTGAATTCACCGAAATGACTCTGCGAGTCGACGCTGATGATGCCCGACGCCTCGCCCGCGAGATCCATGATGGGCACGCACATCATCGAGCGAATCTTTAAGTCGGCAATCGACTTTTTGTCGTCGAATTGCGAGTCTGTCGTGGCATCCACCGAAAACACGCCCGTTTTCTCGGCCAGCACACGGTTGACAATCGTGCGGCTGAGACGCAGCGAATCTTCGCTATCTTCATCGCGAAACTTCACGGCCCGCGGCACTAATTCGCCGCTGGCCCGGTCCTTCAGCATGATGCAGCCGCGGTCGGCCAGCGGAAGGATGTGGAAAATCGTGTCCAAGATCTTAGTGCACAATGCCGGCAAATCGATTTGGCCGGCCAACGCCGTGCCGATTTCCAACACCGCGTTCAGTTTCGCCTCGGGATCCGCGTCCAATAAGCCGAATCGCGTGCTGCGCTTGATCGTCCCCCGAATATCAAGCTGCGTCTCGTCGCTGACCAGAGTTACCGGAGGAACCGCGAGTCGAACTTGGTCGGCCGCGGCGGCGTTCGTCGGCTGGGTGAGAACATCCAACCGCACCTCCTGGCCCAACATCACCACGTCACCGGAACTCAACGACACGCGCGTCGAGATCCGCTGCCCGTTCACAAACGTGCCGTTGCGGCTGCCCAGATCTTCCAGGAAATATTGATCGCCGTCCTTCACGATCCGTGCATGCTTTCCGGATACTTGCGGCAGCGGCACCTGAATTTGACAATCGGCAGTCCGCCCGATCAGCGTCTCGCTGTCGCTCAATTCTCTGGCAACACGCTCGCTACCCATCTGCACGACCAGCACTAGCGATGTCTCCGGTTGTTCATGCATGGTTGACGCGACCTTGGTTAGAGCGGGGTTTCGCCTGATATTTTAGAGGTTGAGCCCAGATATGCCATATCCTGCATGCTGTACCGCACGGGCCGATGTACGACAGTGCTGCGGTCGCGCATTGCAGAATCCGCACGAATCTGCGAAAGTCTTGTAGCTTGTGACGAAAGGAATTGCCATGACCCACATTTTGCTGATCCTCCTGACCCTGACCGGTGCCGGCGACGATGACGAGTCTCGATCGTCGCGTCCGCTGACCCAGCGCCGCACGGACGCCGAGTCCACCTCCAACGAAAGTCCGCCTCCCATGAATACGGCGAATTCCGAAACGTCGCCCGCTGTGGCCACGCCGCTTCCCGCTCTGCCGCAGGCCATCACCAGTTTTGGCGCGGCGCTCGTCGGCGAGTCGATGTACGTGTACGGCGGGCACTATGGCAAGGCTCATCACTATTCGCAGAACGGCCAGTCCGGCCAGTTGCTGCGGTTGAATCTCAAGACGCCGACGAAATGGGATGAAGCATCGAGCGGCCCGAGGCTGCAAGGGCTGGCGATGGTCGCTCACGAGGGAAAACTGTATCGAACTGGCGGCTTCATCGCGCGGAACCAAGAAGACGAGGAGCAGGATCTGTGGTCGGTCGCCGACTTTGTTCGCTTTGATCCGCGCAGCGAGAAATGGGAGGAGTTGCCGGCGATGCCTTTCTCGCGGTCGTCGTTCGATGCAGTGATGCTCGGCGACGTGATGTACGTAGCTGGCGGCTGGGAACTGCGCGGTGCCAAGGAAACTCTGTGGCAAGAGACGGCCTATGCCATCGATCTGTCACAGCCGACGCTCAAGTGGCAACAGCTTCCGCCGCCTCCCTTCAAACGCCGCGCCGTGTCGTTGGGCACGATCGACGACAAGGTCCTTGTGATTGGCGGCATGCAGCCCGACGGCAAAGTGACAACCAAGACGGCCATCTACAATCCGGCTGCCGGCCGCTGGTCCGAAGGCCCGAAACTCCCCGGCGACGACATGGAGGGCTTCGGAACCGCGTGCTGCACTGCGGGCGAGCGGCTGTACGTGAGCACGATTTCCGGCAAGCTGCTGCGTTTGAGCGACGATCGCAACTCATGGCAACTCGTCGAAAAGCTACGCGACGACCGCTTCTTCCACCGCATGCTGCCGTTGGACGACCAGCGTCTAATCTTGCTCGGCGGCGCGAGCATGCAGACCGGAAAATTTTCCAGCGTGACGACCGTAAAGATTTCGCCGTGATGCATGCGGATCGTCAAATCCGCACGATAGTCACTTCCAGCGACGGCAGTTCGACGACTGCGATCGAATGTGGCGTGGCGCGATAGACAGCGCCGGGATTGAGCACCAGAGTGCTGCCTTCGCGGTGGTACTCGGCCTTGTGCGTGTGGCCGTAGCAAACCAAGTCAAACTGTCCGCTGGCGATCGTCTCGCGAAACTTGCGCTGGTCGTCACTGTGAATCAGCGCGACGCGTACCCCGTCGATCTTCACATCCCCGAATCGTCCGTGATAAGTCTGACCGGTCTGCTCGATCGTATCCTTCAACTCTTCTTCGTTGTAGTCCACATTGCCCAACACAAAGTGCGTGGGCCACTGTGAGAACAAGGGCACAATGCCGACCGAACCGATGTCGCCGCAATGCAGCACCATCTGGACGTCGAAGCTCTCCAGCATCCGCACCGCATCCAACGTATTCTTCACGTGCCCGTGCGTATCGCTGACGACCCCCAAGAGCATGTGTTCATCCTAGCGTGGATCATTCAAGCCCGACGCGCAACGTTTGCGCGACTCCCAATCGTAACCCGAAGCGTAAGCGAGGGAGCCGTACGTGAGAGTACACCGCCCTCGCTTACGCGTCGGGTTACGATTTATCGCACCCACGATCCAAGGAGAAAACCAATCAACCCGCCCAGTAACATGGCGACGGGGACGGCAACGGCCAGCGTGAGTGCGACGCATTCGGTGCGCGAGAGGCGGCGGAAGTCGTGCATCGGCAACAGCGGCGGCGCGGCGGGTGGGCGAACCGAGTCGCTCACGCGCTTGGTGTCCTGCCCGGACGAGGCCATTGGATCGGTGCCTTGCGAAAGTTGGCTGGGCGCGTCTTGCACCAAATCCGCCGGATCGTAAGTGGCCGAGCCCGTGTCGTGCAAGTTGGCATATTCCTCGTCGCGGCC